>NZ_JQKG01000020.1 GCF_000745915.1 Deinococcus misasensis DSM 22328 | reverse complement strand
GACATCTTCCCGAGCAGCATTGTGCAGACGTTGCCGTTCATCTTCACGATCATTGCGCTGGCCCTCACCGGTAAAGGAACCGCGCCGAAAGCCGTAGGTAAAGCATATGAATAACCTTGCAGATCACATTGACCACACCCTCCTGAAAGCCACCGCCACCCCCGCAGAAATCCAGAAGCTCTGCGAAGAAGCCGTGCAGTACAACTTCAAAGCCGTGTGCATCAACCCCAGTTACATTGCGCTGGCCCTTGACCTTCTGAAAGACAGCGAAGTGAAGGTTGCCACCGTGGCCGGGTTCCCTCTGGGGGCCATCACCCCCGAGCAAAAAGCCAAGGAAGCCGCCCTGAGCGTGGAACTCGGGGCCGATGAGGTGGACATGGTGATCAACATCGGGGCTGCCAAAGCCGGGAACTGGGATCTGGTGTTGCAGGACATTCAGGCGGTGCGTGAGGCCACACAGGACGTGATCCTCAAAGTCATCATCGAAACCTGCTACCTGACCGAAGAAGAGAAAATCCGTGCCACAGAACTGGTTCTGGAAGCCGGAGCAGACTTCGTGAAAACCAGCACTGGATTTGGCACCGGAGGGGCAACCCTTGAAGACATCCAGCTGATGGCCAGAGTGACACAGGGCAAAATCGGCATCAAAGCAGCAGGAGGGGTCAAAACCCCCGAGGACGCCAAAAAATTCATCGAAGCCGGAGCCACCCGTCTGGGCACATCCAGCGGCGTCCTCCTGATGCAAGGTCAGAACGCAGGTGGAGGGTACTGATGCGTGTCCCCGACCTGATCCAGAAAAAACGCGACGGAGGCCAGCACACTGCAGAAGAACTGCGCTTTCTGGTGCAGGGTTACGTGGATGGGCAGGTGCCCGACTATCAGGTGGCTGCATGGTTGATGGCGGTTTTCTTCAAAGGCATGACCGCCGAAGAAACCACCCACCTGACCCTCGCCATGGCCGAAAGCGGCGACATGCTCGACCTGTCCAGCTTGCCTCACACCGTGGACAAGCATTCCACCGGAGGGGTCGGCGACAAAACCAGTCTGGTGCTGGCCCCCATGCTGGCCGCTCTGGGCCTCACCGTGGCCAAAATGAGTGGACGCGGCCTCGCCCACACCGGAGGCACCATCGACAAACTGGAAAGCATTCCCGGATGGAGCCCGGTGCTCTCCGACGAGGCTTTCCTGAATCAGGCCAAGGAAATCGGTCTTTCACTGGTGGGCCAGAGCAAAAACCTCGCCCCTGCCGATGGCCTCTTGTACGCCCTGCGTGACGTGACCGCCACCGTGGACTGCCTGCCTTTGATCGCCAGTTCCATCATGAGCAAAAAACTGGCTGCTGGCGCAAAAACCATTGTGCTGGATGTCAAAGTGGGCTCTGGTGCCTTCATGAAAACCCTTGAGGACGGGCAAAAACTGGCCGAGGCCATGGTCAACATCGGCAAACTGAGTGGACGCAACGTGCGGGCCGTGCTGACCGACATGGAAACCCCGCTGGGCTTCATGACCGGAAACACCCTGGAGGTGCTGGAAGCCATTTCCACCCTGCAAGGTCAAGGCCCCGAGGACCTGCGTGAACTGTGCCTCGCTCTGGCAAAAGAAACCCTGCTGGCCGAAGGTTACAGCGAAGCAGAAGCCGAGAGCCGTCCCAGAGCCGTGCTGCAAGACGGTTCTGCTCTGGCCAAACTGAAAGCCTTCGTTGCCTCTCAGGGCGGAGACCCCCGCTACATTGACGATCCCTCCCTCTTCTACGTGGCTGAAGACAAAGCCGAAATTCTGGCCGAACAGTCCGGTTTCGTGGCCCACATCGAAGCCCTCAAAGTGGGGCAAGCCCTGCTGGTGCTCGGGGGTGGACGGGAAACCAAAGGCGAAGCCATCGACCACTCGGTGGGCATCGAACTGCTGAAGAAAATCGGTGATGCGGTACAGGCAGGCGAACCCATCGCCCGGATTTACCACAACCAGAAAGGCAAAGATGCCGCTGTGCAGCTTGTGAAAGAAGCTGTGCGGGTGGATTCTGAAAAGCCTGCTGAGGTGGGGTTGATTCTGGGGCGGGTGGGGTGAGGCCGAGAGCCGAGAGCCGAGAGCCGAGAGCCGAGAGCCGAGAGCCGAGAGCATCGTGTTTTACACGACAGAAAACGTCAAATGAATTGTTTGTAGGGGCGAGGCATGCCTCGCCCACATGAAAAGAACCAACAACACGTAGGGGCGCAGCGTACTGCGCCCAGGCAAGAAAACCCTCAAACCCTCTTTCCCAAACACACCCAAAGGAGTTCACCATGAGCGTACACTTGAATGCCAAACCCGGTCAGATTGCAGAAACCGTCCTCCTTCCCGGCGATCCCCTGCGTGCCAAGCACATTGCAGAGAACTTCCTTGAGAATGCCGAGCAGCACAACGATGTGCGCGGGATGCTCGGGTACACCGGAACCTACAAAGGGCACCGGATCAGCGTGCAGGGCAGCGGAATGGGCATTCCCAGCATCTCGATTTATGTGAATGAACTGATCCGCGATTACGGCTGCAAAAAGCTGATTCGGGTGGGCACCTGCGGGGCTTACCATGAGGATGTGAAGGTGCGCGATGTGATTTTGGCGCAGGCCGCCAGCACCGACAGCCAGGTCAACAACATCCGCTTTGGAGGCAGAAACTTCGCTCCCATTGCCGACTTTGAACTGCTGCATCAGGCTTACCTTGCGGCCAGACGGGCAGGAAAAGCCGTGCGTGTGGGCAACATCTTCTCCTCGGACACCTTTTACAACGACCACCCCGACCACTACAAAATCTGGGCCGACTTCGGGGTGCTGGCCGTGGAAATGGAAGCTGCTGGCCTCTACACCATCGCTGCCAAGTACGGCGTGCAAGCCCTGACCATCCTGACCGTGTCCGACCACCTTGTGACCGGAGAGGCCACCACCTCCATTGAACGCCAGACCAGCTTCAACGACATGGTGCAAATCGCTCTGGAAGCCGCCATCGCCGAGAACGGGGCCTTATGAAAGTCACTGTGATTGTGCTGGATTCCGTCGGCATGGGCGAGTTGCCTGATGCAGACAAATTCGGGGATGTGGGCAGCCACACCCTCAACCACACCCTTGAAAAAACCGGAGTGCAGTTGCCGAACCTTGCCAAGCTGGGCCTCGGGAAAATCCCCACCGTGAACCACCCCAGCCCAGAGGACGTGCAGGGCGGATACGGTCGCCTGAAGGAAGTCAGTGCTGGGAAAGACACCTCGACTGGACACTGGGAGTTCATGGGGGTGCAGCTTGAGCATCCTTTCCGCACCTTCAGCGACGGTTTCCCCAAGGAAGTGATGGACCGTTTTGAGGCCGAAATTGGCAGGGGCTGGCTGTGCAACCTCGCCTACTCGGGCACCGAAGTGATCAAGGATTACGGTCCAGAGCACATCAAAACCGGCTTTCCCATCGTGTACACCAGTGCCGACAGTGTGTTTCAGATCGCCACCCACCTGGACGTGACGCCCATCGAAACCCTGTATGAATACTGCCAGAAAGCCCGGGACATCCTGCAAGGCGAATATGCCGTGGCCCGAGTGATTGCCCGTCCGTTCCGTGGAGAGTTTCCCTTTGAACGTGCCGGGGAACTGCGCAAGGATTTCTCACTGACCCCACCTCGCACCGTGCTGAACGCCCTGTTTGAAGCTGGAAAAGATGTGGTGGGCATTGGAAAGATCCCCGACATCTACGACCATCAGGGCTTCACCGAGGAGATCCACACCGACAACAATCTGGACGGCATCGAGAAAACCCTGAAGCGGATGCAGGAGGATTTTGAGGGTCTGGTGTTCACCAATCTGGTGGATTTTGATGCCAAATTCGGTCACCGCCGCGATCCAGAAGGCTACGGCAACGCCCTGAAGGAATTTGACGACCGCCTCCCAGAGATTCTGGCTCAGGTTCCTGAAGACGGTCTGCTGGTCCTGATCAGCGACCACGGCAACGATCCCACCGCTCCCGGCACCGACCACACCCGCGAATACGGCATGCTGCTCACTTACCGTCCCGGCAGGGGCAGCGTCAATCTGGGCGAACGGGCCACGTTTGCCGATGTCGGCGCAACCGTGGCCGAAGCTCTGGGCGTGCAGTGGGAAGGTCCGGGGACGAGTTTCTGGGGGGAAGTCAGGTAAGGTTGGAGCTGTAGGGGCTAGGCGTGCCTCGCCCCTTGCCGAGAGCCGAGAGCCGAGAGCCGAGAGCCGAGAGCATCGTGTGACACGAAGAGAAAATCTTCAAGGGAAACGTGTAGGGGCGCAGCGTGCTGCGCCCCCTTTGCTTTCGCCAAAGCCATTTTTGCCCTCGGCTCTCGGCCCTTGGCCCTCGGCTTTCCTCCTCAGCCCTTAGCGGGCAAAGCCTCTCCCAGCAAATACTCCAGCACATCCACCGCTTTGTACACCGTTCCATACCTCTGGATGAACGGTTGCAGGTGGGCCAGATCGTCTCCGGCGGTCAGGAGTGGAGGTTCGATGTCTCCGTTTTTGCGCACTTGTGCGAGGCCCACTGTCGAAAGAAGGGCGTTGCACAGGCATTTCCGACCTTCGGTGTCTTCAACTTTGCCCCCCTTGGAGACGTAGGCATCCACAGGTTCAGCAGCGCAACGGAAACCGATTTTGCCCTGTTCGGTGGTGTAGGTCTGGCGCAGGTACCCGAGGTCACACACCCTCTGGCGGTGGGCCTCCACTTCTTCAAAGGCCAAGGTTTCTTCCAGCACCACAGCTTTGAAAGGAAAGCCTGTGGGGGACAGTCTGGAATCGGTGAAAACCTCCAGATTTTCCTGTTGCACTTTGTTCAGGGCACCTGCTTTGAGTTCAGGGGTCATGCCCGAGTCCTGACTGTAGGCAAAGAGGGTACCCACCTGAATGCCGTGTGCCCCTTCAGCGAGGGCAGCTTTGAAGGCTTCCGGGGATCCGGTACCGCCAGCAAGCCAGAACGGCAGTCCGAGGTTTCGCATGACCGAGAGGTCCACTTTGTCTTTTTCACCGTAAATGGGCTGACCACGTTCATCGCTGGTTTTGCCTCTGGCCGGGGCGTTGTGACCTCCAGCGGTGGGGCCTTCCACCACAAATCCGGCAATGCCGTTTGGACAGGAACGCACCAGCATCTGGGCCAGCGAGTGGGCCGAGATGATCGGAATGAACAGGGGTTTGGGCAGGGTCAGTTCCACTCCGAGGGTCTGTGCAGGATCAAATTCCAGACGGAAATCGGTGCCTTCCAGTCGGATGGAGGCAGGTTTTCCTTGTGAAAATTGTTCCAGAGCGGCTGGAATGTCTCTGGGGATGCCTGCACCCATCAAGACAGCATCCACCCCGGCAAGCATGGCCCCGTACAGGGCGGGCAGGGTGGGGGTCTGGATTTTGGTGAGCAGGTTGATGCCGACCTGTCCGGTGTGCCCTTCTTTGGCAAGCCACACTTCCACAAAACTGCCCAGCACGATCAGAAGGTCGGTTTCAAAAGGTTTGAGGTTGCTTCTGAGGCGCAACGCAGGGTAGCTTTCCTCTGGCAGACGTCCTTCTGGCTGGAAGTATTTCTGGATCACAGGTTCAGAAAGGGCTGGGAAGGGAAAGTTTTGCAATGCCCTTCTGACGTGGCCTCCAGCGTCTCCGTCAGCAAGGCGACGCACCATCACGTTGTCCAGAGCGGTTCCGGAAACCACCCCGAGTTGTCCGGCCTGCGAAATAGCGCGGGCCAGTTGCCAGCCGGAAACGGCGATTCCCATGCCCCCTTGAATGATCTGGGGCAGGTCTTTTCCTGTTTTGGGGGCCTCGGGGGCCTGGGGTGTTGCATCTGTGGAAACAGCAGAAAAATCAGGTTGGGGCATGTCATCTCCTTGTTCCAGAAGCCCCCGCAGGGACTGTGGATGGGCAGGCAAACCGTGGGAAAAAAACAGCCCTGTTGATGAACCAACAGGACCTTTTTCTCTGGACGCGGGCCAGTCACATGCCCGAAGGATAGGGGGGGCGCATTACCCAGGCATTACGAGACAGCCAGAGGCTTTTTTGAATTGAGTTCAAAAATCTAGAAAACAGGCAATCCATTCAACAATGTACAGCTTTCAGATCACCCACTCAACACAAGAAAGCCCCATATGAAATTGACAGATGGACTTTGGGATATGGTTGATCAAACCTCCATTCTTTGACACTCCACACGACCAGAACTGTGGGCTTTCCACACAGGTCTTTTTTTGTAACAAAAAAAGATTTTTCTTCAAATCCAGTGATTTTACGATTCCTGCAACGGCATTATCTTCGTTACAATCAGCACATCCAAATGCTTCTGCAGCAAACAGCTGGCGTTTTGGAAGTTGACCATCACTTTAGACAATGATAGTTTATTGGGAACAATTAAGAACATTCACAACCGTTTTGCCTCAAATCGCCACCCAATCTTCAGAGGAAGTGTATGCCCATGAACCACGGTCCTGTTGTCCCAACAATCAAGCTTTCCCAAGACAGAATCGAACCCCAAGTTCCAGATTCATCCTTGATCTACCATCGACCCAAACTGCAAAAAGCAGGATCGTGGCAGGCAGTGACCTTGAACATCAGTCTGACCCTTGGATCAGAATAAATCCTACCCCTGCACCCCAGTCCAAACTCCTGTCAGGAAGCAATGCATTGCTTCTTGGCACTTTGAATCATCACATGTTGGTTTCCAGCACAGTCTTCTGGAAATTCAACCATCAGCAGCTGGAAAAACCTTGTGTGGCCTTCACAGGCCACACCTTTCAAGGAGACTTGCCATGAAGTTCAAATCCCATGCCACACTGTTGCTGTTGTCTTTGACCCTTTCTGCTTGTGGGGTCACTTCACAGTCCCCTGTCACCCCGCCCACACCTACAGTACATGGAGCCATCGAACTGACTTTTGAAATGGGACCGGACAAATTGTCTGTGGCTTTCATAGAACCCATGGGGGTGAGAGGCGATACAGACGTCAAATTCGTCAGACCTGCAGCATACACAGATTATGACGACACCAGTGGATACCGGTACATGAATGCCACATTCACCGTGAAGAACCTGAGTGCACAACCTTTTGAAAACCTGACCCTCTACGCGTTCAACAAAGCATCTCAAAACATTGGTGGAACAGCCATCAAGAACATCAAAAACGCTGCAGCAGTGTCCATCACCGATACCAGTGTGGCCAGAAGCATCTTGCCCACCCACGGCACCAATTTTGATGCCCTCAGCGGAAACTCTGTCATTGTCCCCACCCAGGCCGATTTACAGGTTTTCACCAGCAGTGAAGCCAACACCATTCAAGCTGCTGCTTTGAGCAGCAACATCATCTCTGCAGGAGACACTGTCTTGCAGTACGGTTACAGTGCACGCAACCTGAACAGCACAGGCAACAAACGCCGTCTGGAAGCTGCTGGCTGTTCCACAACCAATTGTGACACCGGGCGAATCACCATTGCCGTGAGGGTGCCCAACAACAATTCAGCAACCACACCGTACCGTTTCACCCTGACTTTTGTGCTGGCCGATGAAACCACCACCCGGGTCACCCAGAGCACCCTGGAACAAAACAATGATGCCTTGGTGTACAGTCGGGCTGCAGATGTGGGTGCCACCGATGTGCGCGTCATGGGCGAAAGCAGTTATGACGGGGATGCCACCAGGGTCTGCTTGCCCCGTTTTGCTGTGGCCTCAGGCGCTGACGGGGATGCCACTCTGGGCACCGATTGCACAAACAATGTGACCGACGCTGCACAGAAAAGTGAAAAGCTCAATGTGGTGATCACTGAATTTCAAACTCTGGGCAGCGAATTCATCGAACTGAAGAACACCACCGGCGCATCCATCAACATTCAGGGGTACTGGTTCCGCAACAATGCTGGAACCCTTGCCCGTTTGCGCGCACCTTCTGATCCCACAGGCTTGAATGGCACTCCCGTTGTTGTTCCAGCAGGAGGATCTGTGTATGGGGTTGCCAACCCATCCAATGCAGCGGACATTCCTGCAGGTGCAAGCTTTGTCTATGGAGCACCTGGCAGCACTTTCTCTCTGGCAGACACCGGTGACTTCGTGTCCCTGTACAGATCTGAAAATGGTGCAGTGGTGCTGGAAGATGCTCTGGATTTCAGGCAATTTCTGACAGATGCCTCTGTGTCCCCATCCATGAGCACTTTTGTTGGAGCCTCTGGAAAATCCACTCAGCTTGATCCGGGCGCGGTCGGTCTCAATGGAAACAATGGCAGCAAGTGGTGTGTCACCTTCTACCCCACCACAGGCACCCGAACGCAGGTTGCTGACACCAGAGGTGCCACAAACAGCAGTTGCAGCATGGCCGTCATCAACGAAGTTCTGATCGATGCCACAGGCACCGATGACAGCAAAACCTTTTTGGAATTGGCTGGGCCTGGAGGGGCTCTGGTGGGTGGCATGGTGATCAGTGATGTTGAAGGGCTCTTGGCCTCTGCAGGCACTCTCAATGCAGATGGCGATGTTACTCCCGGCGAAACGGATGGCCAGTACGTGATCCCTGCCAACACCCGCATTCCCGCTGATGGTTTGCTGGTCATTGCAGACGGCACCAGCATTGGTGGCACCACCACTGTCTCCAATGCAGACCTGATTGCACGGGACGTGGACTTTGAAAACGGTGGAGGAGACAGCATCATCCTGGCATCCAGCACAGGCAACCTTTTGGACGCGGTAGGACATGATGTAAACGGAAACAACCTGGCGACCAACACAGCGGCAGTCAACGGGTTGAGCATGTATGAAGGCAACACAGCCATTTACCCTCTGGCCTCCCTTTCACTGGCCCGGGATGCCAACAGCACCGACACCAACAACAACCGGAATGATTTCCACAACGATCCTTCACCCACACCCGGTTTGCCCAACGACACGGTCACCTTGAGCATCAACACCCTGTCTCCCAACAGTGCCCCAGCCAATGGAACCACCACCAGTGTCAGCATCACAGGCACTGAGTTTCACACAGGCATGACCGTCAAATTCGGTGCCACCAATGTCACCTGTGCGGTGGCCAACCCTTCAACAATGACCTGCACTGCTCCTGCAGGAGGAGGCATTGCTCGGACGGTGGATGTGAGCATCACCAGTCCGTTCAACGGGGTCAACACCACAGTCACCAAAACAGCAGCTTTCACCTATCTTTGAAATCCGCCTCTGAAAAACCATGACCAGCATGCCCCTGTCCAGCAGGGGCGTTTTCCTGTGGTTGTGACCCATCCTCCAACTTTAGGAGGGGTTTTGGGTCCCACTTTGGATGGAAGATCCCAGTCCCAGCTTTGATTAGAGTGTCATCCAGAGGTTCACACATGAAGAAAATCCTGTTTTTGATCGTCCCTTTGACCCTTGGATCCGCTTTCGCTGCCCCTGATTTCAATGCTGTGCTGGAGGCCCACCATCAGGCCAATCCATACATGGGAACGGTGGTGGTGATGAAAGATGGCCAGAGGGTCTTTGAAAAAGCCATCGGCAAGGCCAATCTGGAATTTGATGTTCCGGCCAGCATGCAAACCGTGTATGAGATCGGTTCGATCACCAAGAGTTTCACCGCTGCTGCCATTTTGAAGTTGCAGGAGCAAGGCAAACTGAAAGTCAGCGATCCGGTCAGCACCTTCCTGCCCGGCTTCCCGAACGGAGACCGCATCACCTTGCACCATCTGCTGACCCACACCTCGGGTCTGCCCAGCTTCACCGGATTTCCTGACTTTCTGGAGACCCAGAAACTTCAGAAAACCCAGGACCAGTTGATCGACAGTTTCAAAAACCTGCCCCTGGAATTCGAGCCCGGCGACCGTTTCCAGTACAGCAACTCGGGCTTTACCCTGCTGGGCAAGATCATCGAGGTGGCCTCTGGTCAGCCCTATCAGGACTACATCACCGAAAACATTCTGAATCCTCTGGGCTTCAAGCAAGTGCAATTCCATTCGAGGCTGGATCTGGTGCCCAACCGGGCCACGGGTTACGTGCCAGAGGGAACTTCTTACCGACTCCCAGAGTCCCACAACGTGGAAATTGCAGGTCCGGCAGGTGGACTTTTTGCCACTGCAGACGAACTGGCCCTCTGGTTGCCTTCCCTGTCAGAAGGAAAAGTGCTGGGTCCAGACAGCGTAAAAGCCTTCACCACGGCTCAGGTGTACATCGGCAATGAGCCCGGATTCCAGAATTACGGCTATGGGGTGGGCGTGGGCTCTTTTGCGGGCAAAAAAGTGCTGGCGCACGGTGGCAGCATCAACGGTTTCAACGCCATGATGCTGTACTTTCCAGAGGAGAAACTGAGCATTGTGGCCCTTTCCAATCTGGATGGGAACAGCAGCAGTCTGGTGGCCAGCGATCTGGCAAAAGTGGCTCTGGGTGCGGAGGTCACCTTGCCTGAACCCAGAGTCGCGGTGGAGGTTCCGGTGTCCGTGCTGGAAACCTATGCAGGGCTTTACGAGGTGCCAGACCTGCAAACCACCCTGCGCATTTTCGTGAAAAAAGGCCAGTTGATGGTGGAGGTTCCCGGAGCAGGTGAGTTCGCTCTGGTTCCAGAAAGCAGCCAGAAATTTTACCTGAGCATTGCCCGGAATCACCTGACGTTCTCTCAGGGACCTGAAGGCATGGTGTTGGAAATCTCTGCAGGGGAAAACCGGGCTGTGGGCAAAAAAGTGCAGTGAGTTGAAGGGAATCGCAAGCCAGAGCATTGCTCTGGCTGTTGTTCATGTGTTTTGGGTCCGGCCAGAATTTTTTCAGCACGGACACCGGAACCTCCAGCGGCCTTCACAAAACAGTGAATTCTGGCAAAGTGCACATGTCATGCTTCTGTCCTGATCACCGGCTTTCCACATGATCCAAGCCCATTCTCAACATACAGTGGGCGCGCATCAAGAAAACTTGTCAAATTCCCGAAGAGATCTTGTGCATCACCCCACATAATCCCTTCAGGGCTGCCCACCACTGCCCAAGGAGTGAATCCCAATGAAACCAGACTCAAAATCAGGACATTTTGGACCTTGGTGCTTTGCAACAGCACCTTTGCGGACCTCCCGCCACTTGCTGCTTCCCACCTTGCTGAGCGCCGTCCTTGTGGCGTGTGGCGGTGGAGGTCCAAATCCGAACCCGCAGCCAGAAAACCAGATTCGTGCCCGGTTGGTGGCCTGCCCCATCATCAACCAGTCCTCCGATCCCACTGCAAGTGCTTGTCTGGCCGGAACCTACACGGGCAAAACACCAGCCAACGCCGACTGCAAGCTGGTCATTGAGGCAAGTGGCAATTACCAGTTCACCAGTCCTGCACTGAGCTACAGCTATGTGGCCACCCCCGAGTCCATCCGGGCCTTCGACCATCGGAATGTGGGCGGGCAGCATCAACTGATCTGGCTGATCAATGATCCAGTCAAGATGGGGGACACCTTCAATTTGAAGTTCAGCTACGCCGATGCTCTGGGGAAACAGCTGGTCATGGAAGGAACCAAACGCACGGAAGCAGGCAGTCAGACCAGTGCCAACTGCAGTGCCACACTGAAGTGATGCAAGAAGTGATGCAAAAGGCCAGCAAGCCCACCGCCACGGAATGACCCACACCTGCACCTTTCTTTCCCGAGGTCGCCATGAACACTGAAAGCAACGCTGGCCTTCCATTGATCCTGAAAAAGCTGCTTGAGATGGGCTCAGACTCAAATCCCAATCCTGCCCTGACCACACTCCTCAACGATGACGCACGGCATCACTTCGTTCTGGTGGTCTTGGGCAGTGTTTTGGTGCTGGGGTGTCCTGACCTCTTCATTCGCTTCCTCACCCCAAAAGACCGCACACTCCTACAGGTGAGAATTTAAAGCATTTGATAGAGAAACAAAAGGTTGATGCTTGAGGTCGTGCTGTTTGAAACAGAAGGATTCAAAAGAATCCTTCTGTTTCACTGTTAAACGCAGTAGAAGTGCCTGATCTGTCCGCTTGATCTTCTTTCTTCCCTTTTTGCAAAGCACATTCACCTTTACACTGAAATGCATGAATGGACCGCTCACCCCCACAAGAAAAGTGCTGTTTCTGGTGCTCGATCAGGTGAACCTGCTGGACCTCTCTGGCCCGGCGCAGGTGTTTGGAACGGCACGGCATTTTGGGGCACCTTACGAGCTGTCTTTTCATGCTTTTGGGCAAAAGGTCATGAGTGCACAGGGACTCCCTCTGGGCCCCTTCCTCCCCCCTCCCCTGCCTGACAAAAACGATCTGGTGGTCCTTCCGGGTCCAGAGTTGAAAGCCCCGGCTCAGGGTCACCTGATGTTTTCAGAAGACGTCCTGAACTGGTTGAAAGCAGCGCACCGCACAGGGGCCACACTGGCTTCGGTGTGCACGGGGGCAGCCGTGCTGGGCGAGGCCGGCTTGCTGGATGGCAGAAGTTGCACCACCCACTGGTCGCTGGTTCAGCACATGCAGCACCGCTATCCTCAGGCCAGAGTGCAAGACGGGGTGCTGTTCACCAGAGATGGCAACATCATCACCAGTGCAGGGGTGGCCTCGGGAATGGACATGGCCCTTGCCTTGCTGGAACAGGAGCAGGGTCCACTTTTCACAGCGCAGGTGGCCCGGTATTTGGTGCTGTACTTCCGGCGGGATGGGAACCACTCCCAGCAGAGCATTTATCTGGATTACCGCACCCATTTGCACACTGGAGTGCACCGGGCTCAGGATGCGCTGGCACAGCGTCCCGGTCAGAAAGTCACCCTTGAGCACCTTGCCAGCGTGGCTGGCCTCAGTGTGCGGGGCCTCAGCAAGGCGTTCAAGCAGCACACTGGACTGACCCCTCTGGAGTACCAGCAGAAACTCCGTCTGGAACTGGCCAGACAGCTCATGCACAACCCGGCCCTCAGCATTGAAGCCATTGCAGAGCGTTGCGGTTTTGACGATGGAAGGCACTTTCGAAGGATCTGGAAAACCCATTTTGGCACTTCACCGTCCAGCAGCAGAACGCAACTGCTGAATTGAAGCAGGGTAAACGCAAAGTCTGAAGTTTAAAAGATCACTTGAGAAAGCGGTCAGCCCTCAGCGATCAGTAAAAAGCTGATCCAGAAGCTTTGGCTTTCGACGACAGCAAGACCAAAAGGCAAAACCCCATCAGGTTTGGCAAGCTCAACCGACTGGAAGACTTTCCTTCTGGCTGACGGCTGACCGCTGAAGGCTGACGGCTCTTTCTGTTTGCATCGCCCGAACAGCGACTTTGTGTCTACCCCATGGACTCAAGCCCTTTTCACTTCATTTCACAAAGGAGATCAACATGAAACCCATCCTGCGGACCAGCCTGTGTGTGCTGGCAGCCGTGACCGTGCCTTTTGCAGCAGGTCAGTACGGTTCGATGCAAGCCCACGCTTTTTTGTTTTCAACAGCCCCTCAAACACAGGTGCCTGCTGTGGCCCCTCCTGTGCTCAATCCTGCTTTGCCAACCGTGGTGGTGGCTCTGGGAGCAGATGTCTCTGAAGTGGCCGATGTGCTGGTGCCTTTTCAGGTGTTTGCAGCATCGGGCAAGTTCAATGTGGTCACAGCCGCACCCAAACGCCGACCAGTGGCCCTGACGGGAGGCCTTGATCTGCTGCCCCACTTTTCCTTTGCAGAACTGGATCAGGCCCTCTCAAAGCCTCCTGCTCTGGTGGTGATTCCGAACATCCCCTTCATTCGCAAACCCGAGAATGCCCCGGTCTTGAGCTGGTTGAAACAACAGTCCCAGCATCCTGAAACCCTGCTGCTCAGCATTTGCAGTGGAGCGGATACCCTCGCACTGACCGGTGCACTGGACGGCAAAAAAGCCACCGGACACTGGAGTGAATTGGATGCTCTGGCGGACAGGTTCCCGGAGGTACAGTGGATCGACAACCAGCGTTATCTGGATGAAGGTCAGACCATCACAGCAGCAGGGGTGCTGTCCGGGCTGGATGCCAGCCTGCATGTGCTGGAACGGTTGTCTGGAACAAGCATCATGGAAAAGACTGCAAGGAAGCTGGATTTTGCCAGAAGCCCATTTCTGAAAGATCCCACCATGGACCCGTTAAAGATCAATGCATCAGACAGCATTTTCCTGCTAAATGCCTCCTACTTGTGGGACCGTCCAGCCTACCAGTTGCCCCTTCAAAACAACATGGATGAAATGGATCTGGCTGCCGTGGTGGACACCTATCCGGCAACTTTCAGCGCCACCCTCACCACCACCGCCCCGGGTCCCGTGAAAACCCGTTATGGACTGGACCTCTTGCCCAGAGCCAGCAGCAGCACTTTGCCCATCCTGAAGCTCTCTGGAGCAGGTTTTCCTTTTGATGTGGCCCTCAAACAACTGGCTGAGGACCAAAACGTGCCCACCGCGGTTTTTGGAGCCAAAAGGCTGGAGTACCGCTCTGGACCTGAAACATTTGGGGGTGCAGGATGGTGGATTCCTGCGATTCAGCGTCCTTTGATGCTGGCCATTCTGGGCATCGTGCTGGTGTTGCTGCTGGAACAACTTTTCCTGAGGAGATCCCCCAAGGTCCGTCTTTGATGGGCGGGACAGAAGCCCTCAGGTTTTGGAGGACTTTTTAAGGGGACTTTTCCCGAAAAAATTGAATTTGTGGTGTTTTCAGTGCATGGGTCCACTTGCTTTCCCTCTGGCAGGTGGACCTTTCTCCGATGAATTTGAAGCCCTGACGGTTTCAAGTTAAAATTGTTTCACAGAGGAGGGCCATTTTCTTAAATTTTCCTGTTGAGGCCGCTCGTCTATGCTTTTTTAGATCCAATATCCAGATCTTTGGTGTATCTGGGACATTAAGCCCCTCTCGCAAACTGGATAATGGTCTCGGGTAAGTGAATGATTGCACAAGCCCGGCTGGAAAGGAGCAGTCCACATGACGCAGACCTCAAACCCCACTTCCAATGCATGGCGCGAATTTGCTGGCGAAACCTGGAAAAATGCTGTCAACGTCCGTAGGTTCATTCAGGACAATTACACCCCCTACACCGGAAATGACACCTTCCTTGAAAAAGCCACCGAGCGCACCCACCAGCTCTGGGATGAGCTCTCTGAATTGCTCAAACTGGAACGCGAAAAAGGCGTTCTGGATGTGTCCAGCGACATCGGGTCCAGCATCACGGCCCACAAACCCGGTTACATCAACCAGAGCCTCGAAATCATCGTGGGTCTGCAAACCGATGCACCCCTGAAACGGGCCATCATGCCCAACGGGGGCATCCGCATGGTCAAAACCAGTCTGGAGGCCTACGGTTACACTCTGGATCCCCAGATTGAACAGGCGTACAAACTGTACCGCAAAGACCACAACCGGGGTGTCTTCGATGTGTACAACCCCGAGATCCGCGCTGCACGCAAATCGGGCATCATCACCGGTCTGCCTGACGCTTATGGCCGTGGACGCATCATCGGAGATTACCGCCGGGTGCCCCTGTACGGCGTGGATTTCCTGCTGAAAGACAAACAACGCGAGTACGCCGAACTCGATGGTGCTGCTTTCACCGACGATGTGCTGCGCCAGCGTGAAGAGCTTTCTGAACAGTACCGCGCCCTGCAAGAACTCAAAGAGATGGCCCAATCTTACGGCTTTGATGTGTCCAGACCCGCCGAAAACGCCAGAGAAGCCGTGCAGTGGCTGTACCTCGCTTACCTGGCTGCCGTCAAAGAGCAAAACGGGGCTGCCATGTCGATTGGTCGCATCTCGACTTTCCTGGATGTGTATTTTGAGCGGGACCTGAAAGATGGAATCATCACCGAACAGCAAGCACAGGAAATGATCGACGATCTGGTGATCAAACTGCGCATCGTGCGTTTCCTGAGAACCCCAGAGTACGACCAACTGTTCAGCGGAGACCCCACCTGGGTCACCGAATGCGTGGGTGGCATGGGCGAAGACGGACGGCCTCTGGTCACCAAAAGCAGCTTCCGGATTCTGAACACCCTGTTCAACCTCGGGCCTGCCCCAGAGCCCAACCTGACCGTGTTGTGGAGCACCGCACTGCCTGAAGGCTTCAAAGATTTCTGCTCGAAAGTCTCCATCGAAACCAGCAGCATCCAGTACGAAAACGACGACCTGATGCGTCCTTACTGGGGCGACGATTACGGCATTGCCTGCTGTGTGTCGGCCATGCGAATCGGCAAACAGATGCAGTTCTTTGGTGCCCGTGCGAACCTTGCCAAAGCCCTGCTGTACGCCATCAACGGCGGCAAAGACGAGCTTTCAGGTGCCACGGTGGCCCCCGGCTTTGAACCCATCACCAGCGAATACCTTGATTTTGCAGAGGTGTACGCCAAATTCGACAAGATGATGGACTGGCTGGCCAAAACCTACGTGCAGGCCCTGAACGCCATCCACTACGCCCACGACAAATACGCTTACGAGCGCATTGAAATGGCCCTGCATGATCGGGACATCCTGCGCACCCTCGCCTGCGGCATCGCCGGCCTGAGTGTGGTCACCGACAGCCTGAGTGCCATGAAATACGCCAAAGTCAAAGTGATCCGCGACGCCAGAGGCATCGCTGTGGATTACGAAATTGAAGGGGATTTCCCGACCTACGGCAACAACGACGAACGTGCCGACAGCATCGCCGTGGAACTGGTCACCACCTTCATGAACAAAATCAAACAGTACCCCACCTACCGCAATGCCGTCCCCACCCAGAGCGTTTTGACCATCACCAGCAACGTGGTGTACGGCAAGAAAACCGGTAACACCCCGGACGGACGCCGCGCCGGAGAGCCTTTTGCACCCGGAGCAAACCCCATGAACGGGCGCGACAAAAAAGGCTTCATCGCCTCGGGGGCCAGCGTGGCCAAAATCCCTTACGAATACGCGCAAGACGGCATCAGCTGGACCGCCAGTGCCACCCCGGACGCGCTGGGCAAAACCGCCGAAGAACGCATCACCAACCTGACCAACTGCCTCGATGCTTTCGCAGAAGCAGGGGGGCACCACGTGAACGTGAACGTGCTGAACCGCGAAACCCTGATCCACGCCATGAACCATCCCGAGCTGTATCCTCAACTGACCATCCGGGTCTCGGGTTATGCCGTAAACTTTGTGAAACTCACCCGCGAGCAACAACAAGACGTGATCAACCGCACGTTCCACACGCGGATGTAAAACCCCACCCCTACCCCCCTCGCTTCGCTTTCCCCCCTCAAGAGGGGGGATTGGAGCACAAGGAGAACCCAGATGAGCACCACAGGATATGTCCACAGTTTTGAAACCGCTGCTGCTGTCGATGGGCCGGGCATGCGGTTCATGCTGTTCATGCAGGGCTGCTTGCTGCGCTGCTGGTACTGCCACAACCCGGACACCTGGTGGTTCAAAAAAGGACCGCAGTACACCGTGCAAGACATCGTCAACGAGGTGAAGCCCTACAAAACCTTCCTGAAACGGGCAGGGGGGGTGACCATCTCGGGCGGTGAACCGCTGGCCCAGTCTGAATTTGTCGGCGAGGTGTTAAAAGAACTCAAAGCCATGGGGCTGCACACTGCACTGGACACGCAGGGTTACCTGCATGCCAGAGTTTCCGATGAATGGCTGGAGAGTGTGGATCTGGTGCTTCTGGACATCAAACACATCCGGCCAGAGAAATACCACCAACTGACCGGGGTGGACCTGCAACCCACGCTGGATTTCGCAGAAAGACTGTCCAAGCTGGGCAAGAAAATGTGGATCCGTTACGTGCTGGTTCCCGGCGTCAGCGATGATCCAGAGGACATTGCCGAACTCGGGCGGTACGTGGGCACCCTGCAAGGGGTGGAACGGGTGGAGGTTCTCCCTTTCCACAAACTGGGTGAGCACAAATGGGAGGCTCTGGGTCTTCCCTATCAGCTTTACGACACCCCGGCAGCCTCGCCAGAGCTGGCAGAGCAGGCCGTGCAGATCTTGAAAGACCTCGGGCTGCCTGCAAGGTGACAAAAGAAATCGAAAAGAAGCGCTGATCAGCGCTTCTTTTTTTGCTTGAGGATTCCGTTGAGCCCTCTCATTTTGCAGGTAAACGCAGTAAAGTCCCTTCTCGCTGTGAACTGTAAACTGTGGACTTTCTGAGCGAGCACCTGAAAAGACAGCCTGTCCTGTGACCCCAGCATAGGATCAAGGTTTGACGGTCAGGATGGTGGTTTTTCCGCTGGCTTTCAAACCAGAGTCCAGTTCCTGCACGCCGGGTGCTGGGCTGACGTAGGTTCCTGCGGAAAGGGCACGCAGTTTGTAGCTGAGGGTGTACTCGCCGGGTTTGAGGTTCTCAAGGTAAATCACGGTGGCCCCGTCCAGATGTTCTTTGCTGGCCCAGAGGGTGTTCTGGTTGTCCTGCACGTCCTGATAGGCGCTCGGGTCGAGGGTCTCGAAACCTGCTGGGATGGGGTCCAGCAGTTTGAGGTGTTTGACGGTGCGGTTGATTTTGAGTTTCAGGCGCACTTCGGTGGTGCCGTTCTCCTTGACCGAAGTCAGGCTGTAGGTGCGGTCCAAGGCAAAGTCGTTGGTGTCTGCGGTGGTGGTTCCGGTCAGGTAGCGGGTGGTGATGGTGTAGGCGTAAGGCTGGTTGCTGGAGACCTGCACGGTGTTCTGGCCGGGCTTGCCATCAAAATACACGCTGGTACCCAGCACCGGGATGTTTTTCAGGGTCTGGCTTCTGCCGTTCACATTGACCGTGACAGGTTCGGTGAGGGTGGTGGCCCCACGGTCTTTGAGGTGCTGAGCGATGGCATGAGAGGCCAGAGCACTCTGGGAGAGGGTGCGCGGGGTGCTGCTCTGCAGTTTGGAGGCCAGCCAGCGGGCAAGCTCTGGGGCTTCAGGTTGTTTGAGGAGGGTGGCAGCCAGCAGGGCATGGCTGGTGGCGATCAAATCCTGATCGATGCTGAGGCCCTGACTGTCTTTCTGCTGGTCTTTGAGGGCCGTGCGGTAGTGGCTGAGGTTCTGAAAGAGGAAGGCCAGTTCTGCCGCTTGCTGTGGGGTTTTGGGAGAGAAACTGGACAGGGTGTTGGCCTGCTTCTGGGCGTACAGCATCCGCTGGTACCCGTAACTGCCCGAGTCGGTTTTGGTTTCTTTGAGGTAGCCCTGTGCATAGCGCAGGTTGTATTCCTGATAAGAGAGGCCCTCTGGCAATGCGTCTCCGATGGCAGTCAGGGCTTCAAGGGTGTAGGCAGGACTGGAACGGCCTCCTGCCCACGCGAAGCCTCCGTTGGTCATGTTTTGCTGGCCCATCAGGTATTGCAGGTTTTGCCTGAGGAGGGCCTGCGCACGCACCGTATCAAGACCAAGGTCCTTGCGGGCCTCGATGGTGTAATGGGCTGCCAGCACGGCTTCCAGAGCGTTCTTCTCATCGTTTTGCAGCAGGCTTTCCATGTTGCGCAGGGCACCCAGCAGGGGGCTGGAAGACACAAACACATTGAGCTGGGCCTCGCTTGCAGAAGGAGGGACGTTGATGCGTTCCAGAGCGCTTCCTCTGGCTTCTCCCATCCGCATCAGTTGGAAGTCGGTGCCTGCTTCACGGACCGGGATCATCAGGGTGGTGCTGTCGGTTTCTTTGCCACTGGTCACGGTGGTTTCCAGATTCAGGGTGGCTGCCTCGGGAGCTTTGACAATCCATGGGACGACCGTCATGGATTGGGCTTCAATGTTGACGGTCTTCTTGAGGATGCCAGAAGGCAACTTGAAATTCACAGTGGCCTGAACGGGTTCTTTGCTCTGGTTGTGGACGGTGGTGTAAACGGTGGTTTCGTCCCCTCTGGTGAGGTAGGTGGGGGCAGAAATCCGCACGTAGAACGGCAAAGTGGCCCGCAGGGTGGCTCGGGCTTCTCCGGCAGAAGTGTCTTCGGTGACCCCCCGTGCCAGCACGCGGTAACGGGTCAGGTCATCGGGCAGGGTGAAATTCACCAGAGCCAGACCTTTCTGGTCGGTGGTGACCGTCTGGAAGAAAGCGGTGTCCCTGAACTGGGTGCGAGGGAAAGCTCCGGCCATGTCTCCGCCTCCCCCTCCAGCTTCTGCAGGGTAACCAGAGGGCAACGCGGACGTGGTGAACACCTCTGTGTAGAAAGGCAAGCCCCAGAAATAACGGTAGGGGTCTGGGACAGCATCTTCGATCAGGTTGTAAATGGCCTCGTTGACCGCACCCACCGTGACCCATGCAGATACGGGTTTGCCGTTCTGGGTGGTTTCGATGCGCACCCTTGAGCTTTCTCCGGGCTTGAGGGGGTTTTTCTCGGGAACCACTTTGATTTGCAGGTTTTTGTTGTCAAAAGGCACGTACACTTCAGCCCCCAGAGCATCAATGACCGGGGTCTGGTCGGTGTGGTAGGCCGCCTGAATGCGAAAACCGGGCTGCATTTCAGGGGTGATTTTGATGCTGGTCTTGGTGATTTCTCCGGTGATCCGCACAAACTGCTGGTTGTAGACCCCCCGGCCTTCAGCGGTCAGCCAGACCAGAGTGTCTTTGGGCAATTTGCTTTTCAGGGTGACCGGAACGGTGGCTCCGACTTTGAAAGCCTGTTGGGGCACCTCCAATTCCAGAGGTTGGATGGGCGGAATGGACGCAGTTTCTTCAGGGACCCATCCCACATCACTGCTGAGGGTGCCAGAGCGTCCCTTGTCGTCTCTGGTGCTCAGGTCCACCCGGATGCTGCCCGACCCCGAGGGGGTGAAGTTCACGCTGGCTTTGCCAGAAGCGTCGGTGCGCGTCTGGGTGGTGAAGGTTTGCAGGATTTTTTCTTTCCATTCGCCGGTCTGGTTGTTCCACTCCCATGTGCTGCGGGTGAACCGGGCTTCGATGGGTTGTCCCACCAGAGCTTGGGTTCCACCCACTTTGCGGGCAGAGAACACCACCGTTGCCGGGGTTTTTTCTTTCAGGTTTTCAGGAGGGGTGACCACACTCAGCACCACGCTGCTCGGGTAAACCGTGACGTTTTTCTCGGAGACCACGCTGCGTCCGAATTCATCCAGAGCCCGCACGGTGACGTTGTAGGGGGTGGGCAGATTGTCTCTGGCTTGCAGGTTCAGTTTGACGGTGCCTTCACCATTTTTGATGGCAGTCTGGGCGACCCTTGACTCGGAGTCAGAAGGCTCAGAAGTGCCACCATACAGGGCGTACTCGGGGTTGTCCTGATACTGCACCTCCAGTGTTTTCTGGGAAGTGGCATAAGACCAGTAGAACGGCTCGGGGTATCCCTGAAAGGCAAACACATCGGCCTGTGCAGTGGTGCCCCCTCCAGAGAACAGGGTGCTTTGCAACTTCAGGGTGCTTTCTCCAGCGACCATTTCCTCGGGGAGGCTCAGGGCGAGGTCAAAGCTGGGCTTCACATAAGGACGCACCATGAAGGGCACGAAGCTGATGTCCTCTACAGGTTTTTCACGGTTGGGCAGGTCGGAGGTGATCACCACCTGTGCGAGGTGGGTTCCGGTGGTTGGGAAATTCATGGGGAGGTCTTCACGGAAAGCCCCACGCCCATCCAGTTTGAGGTCCTTGCTGTACACCACGTTTCCGTTGGGGTCCACCACACGAAAGGTGGCTGCCCCGGTGTAAGGCTGGTAGGTGGGTCCAGAGCGGCGACGCACCACCCCGGTCACCTGCACCGTGTCGGTCTGCTGGTACAGGGGCCGGTCGGTCACCACCAGAGCCCGGTACGGCTCTCCTGCCGGGGTGGAGTTGTCCACAGGGGTGTAGCTTTCTGATGTGCCATCCGAAGCCAGAAAGTTGATCTGCTGGTCCCTCGGGGCTTTGAGGGTGAGTGCCCCTTGCCGGTTGGTCTGGCCCTCTGCAAGATTCACCAGTTGACCGTTTTGCAGGGTGTACATCTGGATTTTGGCCCCTGCTACCGGTTGACCGGTTTTCAGGTTGAACGCCCAGTAATGCACCTGATCGGGGGTGTTCTTGGCGATCACCGACAGGTCCGAAATGAACACTGGAATGGCCACCTGAACGGCGTTGGGCGCAGAGGCTTTCGCCAGAGACACCACATAAGCCCCTGCCGTAAGGGCCGGGAAGGAAAAGGTGAGTTGAGGATTGTCAGGGTTGCTCTGGTCCGCCACCGGGGTCTGGCGAAACAGCAAAGGGTCTCCCTCAAAAGGCAAAACATCCGGGTCATGGCGGCGCACAAAATACGCCCCATCCACTTTCTGAACCCGCACCATCCATTCGGTGTCCAGAGCCACGTCTTTGCTCGGGTTGAATTTCAGTTTGAAAGCCTCTTTGACCCGTGCAGCCGAACCAAAATATGAATTGTCAAAGTTCCCAACCCAGACGGTCTTTTCACTGGACAGGTACTCGCTTTTCACCCAGCCCACCTGATTGCCAATCAGGACCTGCGACCAGTCTGCCTGATAATCGGGGGTATACAGCACGTTCCAGACGTAAACGGTGCGTCCGGCTTCCAGCACCTGCCGAATGGGGGCATTCGCGCTTGGGGCCTCTCGCAAGTTCAGGGTGGTGCGGGTGATTGCCGTTTGGGCCATTGCGGCAGAGCAAAGCATTGAGAGTCCAAGGGAAATGGAAATCCAGGGGAAAAGACGCATGCTTCCATTCTAAAGATTTCTCGGATGAGTTCTTTTCTCTCTGGTCACTGCACAGGGTAAGCGCAAAATTGCTGTCAGGCCATGCCAACACCAAGAGCCATCAGCCGTCAGCGATCAGCCGTCAGCCATAAGGACAGTTTTCTGGCTGCCTGTTGAACGGAAAGTCTAAGTGGCTTTCCGTTTGTGGCTTTTTGTCTTGCTGTTTGCAAAAGCCTTTTGGTGAGCTTTTTGCTGAAAGCTGAGGGCTGACCGCTGAACGCTTTTTCAAGTGACATGCCAAAAGTCAGACTTTGCGCTTACCCTGGGTCACTGCAAGTCTCCCTACACCTGACAGAGAAAGAACCTTTAAAATGAAATCGTCTTTTAACACAGTCCAAAATTGGAGTGAGCCCATGTTGAAAAAAACCCTGATCGCCACTGTCCTGTTGACCTGCGCCAGCGCCCTTGCCCAGGAAACCCCCGTCTGGCAAACCATTCAACCCGGCGGAGACACCATCTGCTCTGACGGAACCCCTTACAGCTACCTGGAAATGAAAGCCAACCCCAAAAAACTGGTGCTGGAATTCATGGGTGGAGGGGCTTGCTGGAACGACCTCACCTGCGGGGCAGGCAGCAAAACCTACATCCCCAACCTGACCGGAGCCAGTTCCGCCCAGCTTTCAGGTGGCATCTACGACAAGTCCAATGCCGCCAACCCCGTCAAGGACTGGTCCCATGTGTTCGTTCCGTACTGCACGGCAGATGTGCACCTCGGGAACAATGTGAAAACGTATCAGGGCAAAACCGTGTACCACAAAGGAGCTGTCAATGCCAGAGCCGTCCTGAACGACGTGTTCCAGAAATACCCTGAGCTGGATCAAATTCTGGTGACCGGTTGCAGCGCAGGTTCTTATGGTTCGATCATGGCCACCCCCTACATGCTGCGCCAGTACCCCAATGCTCGGGTGGTGCAACTTGGAGATGCAGGGCTTGGCGTCGCTCCCGCGTCTTTTGGGCAAGTGGGTTTTGCGAACTGGAACGCCTTCGGAGCCATTCCAGACTGGATGGAAGGTCTTGCTGCTGTGCGTGCCGATGTGTCCAAACTGACCGTGGCTGGACTTTACAATGCCATCGGCACGGGTTACCCCAGAGCTTTGCTCTCACAGGTGACCAGCAGCACCGACACCACCCAGATTGGTTTTTACAGCCTGATGAAAGGCATCGTGCAGCCCGATCAGAAAGTGGCTGTGGAATGGATGACGGGTGCCCTGACGCAGCTCAAGACCCTTGCAGCCACCACCCCCAACTTCTCGGCTTACGTTTATGGGGGCCAGGAGCACTGTGTGATCAACCGGGCCGGATTTTACACCACCACCGTTGGTGGGGTGAAGTTGACCGACTGGCTGAGCACTGCACTGAACGGTCAAAAACCCGCTCCTGTGCTTCCCTGATTTTGTTTTTCGCTCGGGACCCTGCTCAAATGCAGGGTCTTTTTTGTGCTGTGTCACGACTTGTACTGACTTTTCACATGCGGACCCTTAAAGTGGAGGCATGGATGTGCAAATTTTCATTCTCGCCCACTATTCGAGCAGCAGTGTCAACACCGGAACCGGAGAGGTGCGCCGGGTGTTTCTCAGCCTTGCACGGACCTACGACGATGCCAAAATTCTGGCTGAGCGGGACGCAGGCCGGGAACTGGAATTCAAAACGGTGGTGCAGGACCACTGGGAAGCCGCAGGCCCCAAAAAGCGCTTTTATGTGATCTTGCGCCAGAGGATGCATGACCCTTTGCCGTTCAGGGAAGACACCGAAGAAGCTTGATCCCTGTACCCACCTCAGAAACATCTGAACCCCTTGCAGTAAGATCAAAACATGTTCCAATCTTCTCCTTTATTGAGGTGGTCTGCCACCGTGTTGTTGCTGGGTGGATCTGCTCTGGCCCAGAGCGCTTTCAACAGGTTCACCCAGGAGTGCGTGTACAACCTGGCCATTCAGCAAGAGGTTTATGCCATGGACCACAAAATGAAGTATGTGGTGTCTGCTTCTGGAACCGGAAACAAAACCACTGCTCCATTCAAAGGCAAGTACTCCCCCAACTGTGAAGCACAGGTGAGCTGGAAAATCACCAGAGATGGCAAAGGATTCAAGATCACAGCCTTCCACCCCAAAGGAACACTGGTGTACACCTTCACCAAAAGCACCGCCAAAATCACCTCTGCACGCAGAAAATGAACATCGAACCGTGACGCCATCCATGGGCGTGACCCTCAGGCATTGAATGTTTTTGTCAGGAGAATCCATGCAACATCAAAAAACCCGTGTGGTGGTCACAGGTCTGGGCACCATCAGCCCTCTGGGCAATTCAGCGCAAGCCTTTCATGAACAACAACTTCAAGGCAAGTCCGGGGTGCGCCCCATCCAGAGGTTTGACCCCTCCGACCTGCCGGTGCAGATTGCTGGTGAAGTGGACCTCGATCCTCAGGATTTCATGGATGCCAGAGAGGTCAAACGCACCGACCGCTTTGTGCACCTCGGGGTGGCAGCGGCAGAACTGGCTTTGCAGGATGCGAGCCTGAATCCAGAGCACACCGACCGCACCCGTTTTGGTGCTTTGATTGGCTCTGCCATTGGTGGAATGGACACCTGGGAAAGCCAGTCAAAAGTGGCATGGGAACGTGGAGTGGGCCGGGTCAGCCCGTTTTTCATTCCGATGCTGATGGCGAACGCAGCTTCCAGCCATGTGGCCATCCGTTACGGCCTTCAGGGGGTGGCTTCCAGCGTGTCCACCGCTTGCACCACCGGGGCAGATGCTCTGGGCAACGCTTACCGGGCCATTGGTTTCGGTGAGGCCGATGTGATGCTGGCCGGAGGCACCGAAGCCATCGTGACCCCTCTGGTGATCAGTGGTTTTGCCAACATGAAAGCCCTCAGCCGCAGAAACGATGAACCTGAAAAAGCCAGCCGTCCTTTCTCGGCCCAGAGGGATGGTTTTGTGCTGGGTGAAGGGGCCGCTGTGTTGGTGCTGGAATCTCTGGAACATGCCCAGGCCAGAGGGGCCAGAATTTACGCTGAAATGGTGGGGTTTGGTCGCAGTGCGGATGCCCACCACATCACCGAACCGCACCCGGAAGGCTCAGGGGCTTTGCTGGCCATCCGTGCGGCCCTCAGGGAGTCTGGTCTGGACGCTTCAGGCATCGATTACATCAATGCACACGCCACCAGCACCCCTGTTGGAGACAAAGCAGAGGCCAGCGCCCTGCGTGCTGCCTTTGGCGAGGCCATCGATGACATCTGGGTGTCCAGCACCAAAAGCATGACCGGGCACCTGCTCGGGGCTGCAGGTGCCATCGAGGCCATCGCTTGCATTCAGGCCATTCACTCTGGAACGGTTCCACCCAGCATCAACGCAGAAGACGCCGACATCCCCCTCAAAATTGCCCATCAGGCGGTTCACACCGAGGTGCGGGCCGCCCTGAGCAATTCTTTCGCTTTTGGAGGCTTGAACGCTTCTCTGGTCTTCAAACGCTTTGAAGGTTGATCTTCAAGCCCGGCCATAAACCGGAATCTGTGCCCCATGAATGGCCCGAGCCTGCTCTGAGGCCAGAAACACCACCACGTGGGCAAGGTCCTCTGGGGAAACCCATTTGCTGTGGTCAGCATTCGGCATGCTGCTCCTGTTGGTTGGGGTATCAATGGTGCTCGGGATCACCGCATTGACGTTGATGTGGTGGTCCTTGAGTTCCAGAGACAGGGCTTCGGTCAGGCGCAGCACGGCAGCTTTGGAAGCGGAATAGGCACTGGCCCCTTTGCCCGCAGCCAGACCTGCTTTTGCACCCACCGTGATGATTTTTCCAGAGCCCTGTTCCAGCATGTGAGGCACCACCGCTCGGGTGGTCAGAAACACACTGCGGGCATTGAGGTTCATCATCTGGTCCCAATCCTGTTCTTCCATTTCGTGGACCGGGGTTCCGGCTTTGAAACCACCCACCAGAGCGACCAGCACATCACACCTGCCCCACTTCTGGTGCACCCTTTCAACCCAGCGCTCCACATCTGCTGCTCGGGTGACATCTGCCTCGAAGGGGAACACCTGTTCATCGGTGTGCTGTTCTTCTTGCATGAAGGATTGGGCTTTTTTCAGGCTGCGGTCCGTGAAAGAGACCCGGTCTCCCAGAGCCACAAAAGCCCGCACCACAGCAGGTCCAAGACCTCCGGTGGCCCCGGTGACCAGCACCACCCGGCTCATCTGGAACCTCCGGCCAGAGCCAGTTGTCTCTGGATCGGCATTTCCAGTTCATGCAGCTCCTGATGGGCTTTCTCCAGAATGGGTTTGCCGTGGCCCACAATCAGGCGTTCCACATCCAGATCCACGATCCTCTGGGCAGAACGTGCAGCGTCCCGCATGCTGACCGTCAGGGCCTGCAGGGGCAATTTGCATTTCCCGGAACCCCGCATCAACGCATCCCCTGCAATCAGAGTGCGGGAAGAGGGGATCCAGAAACCCACCTGTCCGGGGGCATGTCCGGGCAGTTCAATCACGGTCATGCCAGGCAAGATGTCTTGCAGCACCTGACCTTCCACAATCGGTTGGGCCTCAGGGATGGTGGGAGGCCGCTTCATGCTGGTGATGATCCGCTGCAAAATCTGCTGTCCCAGAGGCAGGGTTTCTCTGGGTGGCAGGGCTGCTTTTTCTTGTCCCAGCAAAACAGGGATTTCTCTGGGATGGGCGTAAACCGGAACTTTTTTGCGGTTCAGCAGTTCAGCCAGCACCCCATAATGGTCCGGATGGGCATGGGTGATCAGAACCGATTGCAGGTTCTGCAATTCAAAACCGGCCCGGTTCAGTTGTTGCTCCAGACGCTTCAAACTGCCCGGGATCCCTGCATCCACCAGCGAAAATTTTTCACGTTCCCCCAGCACCACCACATTGACGTATCCCAGAGGAACCACAAACACCCGTTCGGCCACTTTCTGCATGTTGCACCTCTGGTTTCAGTATGCAGCACAGGGGTGGTCCTTCACCTGCAAGACAGCCCACACTCCATGGGCCAGCAACATTCAGCTGGTTGAATCAGGCCATGTTCCACACCTGTTTTACTGTGGAGGCTGGTTTTTGTGGTGTTCGGCCACCTTGTAAGCACAGGCCAGGGCTTCGGTTTGTTGTGGGTAGGCATCAATCAGCACTTTTTCACCTGTGTGCGCAATGCCATAAACGCACCATTCGCCCTCTTCATAGACCACCTGCACGTCCTTGAAGCCGGTTCTGGGCACCCGGTACCGCCATCCCAGGCCCACCACCAGAAGCACCACCACCAGAAAAGCAACCGCCATCCACTCGGGAGTCATCAACACAAACCTCTGGCCACCCGAGCTTGATGCACTGGTGGTTCTTCACATCCTAGCTGTTTCAAATGAAGCAAAACATCCTCAAAACCATTTTCTGTTCGATTTTCCATCATCTAAGCATTGTTGTACCATTTTACGCCGCATCTTTTGCATAAGCCATCAGAAGTGTCAAGGAAAAGCCTCGAACGCGTAAAGTTCTTTTGACAATTGAAAACGCTGTCTCTCAAAGAAGCCGCCACCCCCAGCCCATCTTCATGAAGGCCATCCCTTCATGTTCTAACCTGAAGGCAGGCTGAGCGGAATACACTGAAGCAAAGCATGAAAACCACCCCCCTTTCCTCTGCCTCCAGCCCTTTCCAGAACGACCCAGAGTATCCCATCTACCTGTACACCACAGCCCTTGTTCACAGTGCCAGAGTTCCCGCTTTGCTGCTCTGGGTGGTGCTCAATGCCACCGTGGTCTTGCGTGCTGCGGGCCAGTCCGAGATGGCCCCTCTGATGGTGGCCCTCAAAAGCGGGGGATTGTTGTTGATGGTCGTGACGCTGGTCCTCACCGTGTGGAGCGCACAGCAACCCACTCTGCGCAAAACCATTGATGCAAACATGAAATCCGACATGCTGTACACCCAGAAAGCACAATCGATGCGGAAATTTGCTCGCAGCCACATCGCCCAGCTGCTGGGCAAGCTCGGGACTTTTGTGGCCCTGAGCCTGCTGATCCGCGAGCTGTGCTTCGGATGGCATCGCTGGTTGCAGTGAAGTTGAAATTTTGAACGGTGTCGGCTTCAGTGCACATCCGTGCTGATGAGCCGCCTTGCCTTGACAGGACCTGCAAACTCAGGTTCAAATGGTTCTGTCGGCATCTGTCAGGCATGAAAGGTTCTCTGCAAAGAGGGCAACATCAAGGCTTGCAAGATTTGTGAACAACACACTGAAATGGCATCCCTTCTGGAAAAGAGGTTGGCTTTGGTTCGCATTCCCATGAAAGTCCGGCTGCAGTCGTCTCCCCCACCTGTGCATTCCGGCATTCGTCCTTTCAAAACGAAAGACCTCCCAGCACTGGCCGAACTGATGTTCGAAGCCTATCAGGGCACCATCGACTTTGATCCGGGAAGCACCCTGCAAGACGCCCTGGAACAACTGGAGAAAACCCTTCAAGGCGATTATGGGAACTTCATGCCAGAGGCTTCTTTTGTGCTGGAAGAAGATGGGGTGCCACTCAGCGCCAGCCTGATCACCTTCTGGGCACCTTTCAATTGCCCCCTTCTGGCCTTCACCATGACCCGACCAGAGTGCAAAGGGCAGGGTCTGGCGGCTCTGGTGATGAAATCCAGCATGAGTGCCCTGTACCACGATGGTTACAACCGTCTGGGTCTGGTGGTCACCGATGGCAATGCACCTGCGCAACGGTTGTATGAACGGCTCGGGTTCAAACCTTTTGATCCTGAAACATGATGACTGATGTGCGGCGCCACATCGGAGCACATTTTTTTAACCACAACGCCCAATCATATGAAAACATCATCTTTTCAATGTGAATGCCTACATCACTGAAGCCATTGATTTTTATTTCCGAACAGACACAGGACTTCAGGAAAACTTCAGAGGCTTCAGGCTTCTTTCAGAAGGCTGTATTAACATGTCTTCATCAGCAAAGGAGGTCAGAATGCTTTTTACCCTCTCACTTCTGATGGGTCTGGTCATTGGATTGGTTTTTTTGGGAATGATGATGCTGATCGACCACATGGATCGCAAATCCAAGGCACTGCAAGAGAACACCTCAAAATCCACTTCGAACTTCATTCAATCCCGCATTTAGATTCATTCGTGTTTGATTTAACAGATTTGACATCGATTCATTTGATTGGATTCGAAAACCTTTGCTTCATTGATGAATGCACCTTGATGTTCCGGCGATGTTTGAGGATCAAATGAAACAGGAGGAAGTCCATGCTTCCTCCTGTTTCATTTGATCCTCAAACCCCGAGTCTCTTCATTTCTTTTCCTGAAAGTTGCAGGGTGGTTTTGCCTTGCAGATACAGGTCAAAGGTGGCTTGTTTGCCACACACGTCTTCGAAGGTGTGCAGAAAAACTTCTTTTTCGGTGCTCTGGTTGCACACAATCAAACGGTTTGAGGTGCCGGGAACCCAGCGCACCTGCAGGGAAAATGAATGCATGTGATACCTCCGGGGAATCGGGGGGCCAGTGGATTGAAAAGGGCTCTGGAGCAGGACAACTTCAGATAACAATGGAAGACAGGGAAAGGGGTCAAACGCCAGTCAAAGCATCAAAAGCAAGCCGAAGGTCAACAGGATCACTTCAGTTCATGCAAAGCTTACTTGACCGGGGAGGCAGGGACACCTGTGGAAACACCTGACCTGCTGAAGGTATTTTCCCATAGACCCTGGGGGACAAATGCCTGTCCTTCCAGAGAAAATCAAAGTGCAGGAAAGGTTTCTTGCAGCGTCCAGCAAAGCAGAAAGGCTGTCTTCCATGAAAAGCTGTCCATCAGCGCTGAACCGGGTGCAGATCTGGTGCAGGCATTTTCTGGACCAGCGTTTGCAACGCTTGCACTTGCCAGTGGTGCACCTGCATGATTTCAGTGCTTCTGGAGGGCAGGTTCTGGATGCATTCCAACAGACGCCAGAAGCGCTCTGCACGGGGATCGGTGTGCCTCTGAAACACCTCCAGTTGATGTGCTGCCAGAGCTGCAACATCCGTGGTTTCAGGGGACAGGGTTTGCATGGCCTCAAGCATCACCTGCTGACCCTCAGGGCTGTCCGGAAGCACCCCACGTTGCACGGCTTGCTGAATCAGGTGGTCGTGATGCTGTTTGGCTTTCACAAACTTCATGCGCGACGCCTCGTCCGGAAATTGGCTCCAGAATTCCTGTCCCACCGCCTGAAATTTCAGGATGAAATCCTCATCCAGAAGCAAATCGGCCAGTTCCAACCATGCCTCGAACTGCATGTCGGAAAGGTGTTCTGGAAGCTGCATCAAAGGGCCCTGCCAGAGGCTTTGAATCCAGGAAGGATCGGCGGGCACATCCTGAAACAAACGCTCCACCTGCTGATCCAAAACCTGCTGGCGTTCTCGGGCATTCAGGGAAGCGAGGGTGCGGGCCACCCTCAGGTGCTCCAGAGGGTTGTTGCGCCGGAGTGCCGCCCCGAGCACGGTTTTTTTGCGTTGCAACTGGGCCATTTCCAGTTCGATGGCCTGCATCTGCAACTGCAGTGCAGCAGCAATGGAATCCTCTTGCTGCATGATGTGCTGGATGGCTTCCAGACCGACTCCCACTTCACGCAGGCAACGGATGACGTCCAAACGCAGGCGGTCCTGATCGGTGTAGAGACGGTGTCCGGTTTCTGTGATTTCCGCAGGAGGCAACAGCCCGAGGTCTGAGTAATACCGCACCGTTTTGATGGACACCCCACCCAGGCGGGCCAGTTCTCCGATACGGTAACGCTCCATGGGTTTCATGTTACCGGCCCATTTGCCTGCCTCCCTCCGGCAAATGGCCTACAGGGGTTGAACCTCCTGTTGGGGGAGGTTCTAACCTGATTTCAGAAAGGAGCACCCATGAAACTTCACACTTCGCCCACCCTTTCAGGCCTGCGCAAAGCCCTGCAGGCCCCTCAGGAACACCAGATGTCCGAATTTTTACAGGAGGTGATGGAACCCATCCGGCCCTGCTGGGAAACCCCTTTGCGTCACATGGGGCAGGTGCCCTCAGAGCAGAATCCTGCCTTTCTGGCTGCACAACGCTTCTTGTTTTACACCCCCTCTCAGGGCTCAGAGCGTGGCCTGCAGGCCTTGCAACACATTGAGGACTCTGGAGCAGCCGCACAATCCATGCAGTTGCTGAAACAGGCCGTGGACCTGCTGCAGCCCGAGGCACACGGCATCATCCTGCAGGACATGCATTTCGCTTTTGTGGTGGGAGATCCAGAACGCATGGCCCCTCCGTTGTACACCGGGGCAGGAAACGTGCCCGGATGGATTTTGCTCATGGCTTTCCCCACCACCGAAAACCTGCCCAAACTGCCTGCCATTCCGGTGCATGAATTTCACCACCAGATCCGCTTTCAGTACGAGCCCCTCTTCCCAGAGATGACCCTCGGGAAGTACCTGGTGGCCGAAGGACTTGCAGAGGTGTTTGCGGCTTCCCTGTGTGGTGAGGAGCACCTTGGACCGTGGGCGACCACCTTGACCCTTCCAGAGGTGGAAAACCTCAAGCCCCGTTTTGCTGCAGCCCTCCACTGTGCAGACTTCACGGAAGTCAGGGGGTACATTTTTGGGGATTGGGCTGCCAGAGACTGGGGCACACCTGTGCTCGGGATTCCTGACTTTGCCGGGTATGCCGTTGGATACCGTCTGGTGCAGGCTTATTTGCAAAAGACAGGAAAGAACATGGTGCAAGCCACCTACACCCCATGGCAGGAGATTGTGGAGCAAAGTGGCTTCTTTGAGGGTTTGCTGTAAATCTTTCAAAAAACAGGAGAGCATCTGCTCTCCTGTTTTGAATCGCGTTTGTGTTGTGAAACTCAGCTTTCAACAAACAGAGCATATCCTGTTTTGCGCAGTGCCCGGATGTTGAGCTGGCTGCCAATCTGACGCAATTTTTTGCGCAACAAAGACACCCGCACTTCGAAACTGTTGGAAGCAGGAGAGTAAAAACCGTAAACGTGCTGTTCCAGCACCTCTCGACTCACCACACGGGAAGCATTCTGCATCAGAAATTCCATGATTCTGACTTCATGGTCGGTGAGCATCACGCTTCTGCCTTCATGACCCAGGGTGCATTTTTGAATGTCCAGACTGGTCCCCGAGAGGTACAGCACCTGTTCCTGCGGGTGCACCCGCCTGAGGAGGGCTTTGAGGCGTGCATCAAATTCATCCAGAGCGAAAGGCTTGATCAGGTAATCGTCGGCACCCTGACTGAGGCCCTGCACCCGGTCAGCCACGCTGCCTCTGGCGGTGATCACCAGAACCGGCAAATTGCCAAGGCTTTGCACAGTGGGAATCAGGTCCAGACCATCACCATCGGGCAGGTTGAGGTCCAGAATCACCACATCCGGGGTCCAGTTTCCCAGGTGTTGGTAGGCTTCTTCGAGGGTGCTGCACGCTTGCACCTTGTAACCAGTCATTTGCAACTGGGTGGCCAGCAATTCCTGCAAGCCGGGATCGTCTTCAAGAAGGAGAATGTGCCATTTTCGCATGTTTATTTGTTTTTGCCTTTTCCACCAGAGTTGCTGCTTCCACTGCCAGAATTTCCACCAGAGTTGCTGCTTCCACTGCCGGAATTGTTGCTCGGGTTGTTGGTTTTGTTGTCAGGGTCCTGACCTTTGTTCCCGTCAGGAACATTTTTGACATCCAGTTTGGGGGTTTTCACCACGGTCAATTTGAGGTTGATGCCCAGTGAATCCAGATACTGTGCCATGGTGCTGGGTCCGTTGGAGGTGTTGAGGGTCAATTGACCGGCCACCACCATGCCGGGCACACTGGTGGCTTTTTCATGCACAATCATGCTGACCACCGGGCCAGTGTAATCTTCTTGCAATTCCAGACGAAGCTGGTCCCCCGATTGTTTGCCATAGCCCACCACCCGCTGCAGGGTGTTGTCGAAAACAATCACTTCCAGAGGGTGGGTGATGAGCGCGAGGGTCAATGCCAGAGATGCAAACAACATGTTGTCTTCATTTTAAAATCGAAGCTGATTTGATTCTGATGTGCCCCTCCACCATCAAAAAAAGCCCTTGCGGGCTTCTGATGGGGTGGTGTTCAGAGGTTTCGGGCCAGCACTTTCACCTGATAACTGTGGGCCGTGATGGTGCGACTGCCTGCCTGACGGTGGCCTTGCAGGCTGAACACCACCCCTTTTTGCACCCCAGCAATGGAGTAGGCATTCACCACAAAGCCGGTGTTGCTTCGCAGGGAAGGATGCAAGAGCCTCAGCTGGGAAATCGCTGGATAGGAGCTGCTGGTGCACTGGAACGGGGTGGCGTTTCTGCCTTCAATCAGGCTGACCGCTCCAGGGGTTGCCTGAGCCAGACGCCTCTGGATCGGCAGTGCAGCATTTGCAAGGGCTTCAGAGGGCACCACATAATAGGCATAAAGGTCACACAAATCCGGGCTGTTTTTGGAAGGCAAACGCACCACCACAATCTGCTGCGCAGACAGCGTGGATGCTGGCAGGTAGGCGGTCTGTCCAGCAGACTGGGTGTCCTGAAAAGTGACTGCGGTGGGGGCCACAAAGCGGTCTGCTTCTTTGATGCGGTTCACCATCAATTGCTGGACTTTCTGGGTTTCGGTGTCCAGATCCGCCCGGGTTGAGGTTTCCATGGAGGTGGTCAGGCCCAGATTGAAAATCCGGTACACGGCCACAAACAAGATGGACACCATCAACATGGCCACCAGCAGTTCAATCAGGGTCAATCCAGCCTGACGGGATGAAGGTTTGAGGTGGGTCATGTTCAGCTCCTCAGGTGGGTTTGGCAATGTCCAGAAACACGGTGATGGCTTTGTTGTCTGAACCCCTGATCACCAGTTTGACCCGCTTCAGGTAACTGGCTCCCACGCAACTGCTGCCAAACACGGTGGGAGGGACATCCAGATTCATCCAGTTGGCACAAGAAAACGCAATGTTGGACGCTGTGGGGGTGTACGTTCCTGCTTCCCAGTTGATGTTTTCAGACCAGTTCTGTTTGATGTTTTCCAGCTCGTTGGCGGCCAGGGTGTTCACGTTCACCACACTCGCATTGGTGCGGTTGGTCTTGTAGAGGCTTGAAATTTGCAGCACAGCTGTTCCAAGGACAAAACCGATGATGCCCAGAGAAATCAGGATTTCCACCAGCGTGAAACCCTTCTGTCGCTGTGTGTTCAATGGATGGTCATTGCAGGTCGCGGATGGACGCATATCCAAAAACCCCTTGCAGAACGAGTTGGAGAGAATTGTTGTTGCGGCTGAAACGAATGGCCTGATCCATGGTGACGCATGGGTTTCCCCAGCACACCTCACCATGGGGGGAACGGTAAGTGAATTGCGTGGTGGTGGCACACCCGGCTCCCGAGGGCACACACATGGTCAGGTTGTTGAACCTGAGGGTTTTGCTGCCCCAGGTGAGCACAATGTTGTTGCCAGAAGCCGAGAGTTGCACGGTCTGGTCCCTGGAGGTTTTGACACTGGTGGACCGGGCCTCTTCGATGGGATAGAGCATGGCCATCACATCCTGTTGAAAAGTTCTTTTTTGCAGTTCGCGCACGTAACTGGAGATCCCCAGACTCATCAGGATGCCCAGCACCACCAGCACCATCAAAATTTCGATGAGGCTGAAACCTGCAACACCATCCCTTCTGGAACGTTCCATCACAAGTCTCCCTGGGTCAGTTGAATCCAGCGTCCTTTGAAAATCAAATCTGCGTTGGTGGACAAAGGTTTGAATTCATAGTTGGTGATGGTGGTGGTTTGACCAGGCACCACCACATCGGGCAGGTCGTTGTCCAGCTCAGCGTACAGGTTGGCTGAAGTGACTTCCTCACAAAAATTTGAGGAGATGGGAATTCCAGTTTGTGAATTGCCCCGGTTTCTGCCACCACCGCTGGCAGAATCCAAACAATCACCCACAAAGTACAATTTGTTGAAACGGTCACTGTTGTCTGCAGACAACAGGTCCAGATTGCCGGACACCAGATTCCATTCGGCAATGGTGTTGTTGCCATTGGTTTTTCCACCCAGAATGAGCACCAGGTCATCGTTGCTGTCACGCAGGAAGTACACAAAATCGTTGTTGCTGGCAGAGTTGCTCTGGGAACGCACCTGACACTTGTAAAGGGTGTTCCTGTCGGTCAAGTTCACAGAGATGTTGGTTCCTGAGCTGGTCTGCACGCAACGCACCGAAGGCGGATTTGCAGAAAAATTGTAAGTGACTTGATACATACGGTCGTTGCCGCAAGCTCCAGAGTTTCCGTTGCTGGTCTGCCCACACATCTGGTAAGTCACCGAAGTGGTGGTCTGGGCGATTTTTTCGATGCCCACAGCTCCTGCGATGTTGTTGAAGTCAATGCCTGTGGTGGGTGGTTTGATGATGGTATTGGAAGTGGTGTCTTGTTGAGTGCCCACCGCATCCACTTCAATGAAATTGCGCCGGGGATCTGTGGCATTTGCAGCTCCACCACCCACACCTGTGGCGGTGGGGCATTTGCTGGATGTCGAGGCAGTGCTGGACGTTGGGAATTGGCCCACCACACGGTTGCCATTGTCTGAAGTGACACCCCGAGACACGTAATAACCCACGTCGTAACAGAAACGGAAAGCATCCATCAGGTTGACGGTGCGGGTGGAACCGTTGGTCAATTGAATGGTGGTGGGGGCAAAATCCCATTCAAGGCGGGTCACCGAAAACAGGGGTTGCCGGGTGACCGTCCCATTGGAACTGTACACGTTGTATACGGTGTATTGTTGTCCATCTCCAAGGTTCAGTTGGTGTTCCACGTCATTGAAAATGTTGCTCCAGAAGGTGTCGCTGCTCGGTGCCCCTTCCCAGGTTCTGAAAAATTCGCTGATGGCTTGTTTTGCATAAGTCAATTGGGGCTCTGTGGTGGGCAGGTTGCAACCACTGGACAGGGTGGTGTTCTGTCCCGATCCGCACACCCCTGAAACCAGAGCCAGAAAATCATTGACGTTCTTGCGGGTGGGTTGAAGACCAGAGAACCTTGCTTTCATTTGCAGTGCGTAAGCTTTGGACCATGCAAGGCCCGATTCACTGACATATTGTGCTTCCAGGGTGGCCGATTGGTCTTCAACGGTGCGCATTCCTTTGATGGTGTACTGGCCTGCAATCAACAGCACAATGACCATGATCAGCATGATGCCAAGTGTCATCACCAGAGCTGCACCTTTTTGATGCTTTTGGGATTTGTGGATCTTCATGGTGATTTTATTATAAGCATCAAATTCAATTTTTTCGTGTTCTGAACGCCTGTTTTTTTATTACATCTTGATTACAAATGTGATTTTGCGTCAGCTTCGTCATGAAATCAGGGCACCCTCGACTTGCATTCTGGCGGGTGCCCTGGAAGATTTTCAGTTCATTTTCAGTTGACAGATGGGGTTTGGCACGCAGAAGCCTGACGGATTTCTGACTGGCCTTTGTGGACAGATTCTAACAAATTCAAAGAAAATTAAACTTTGTTCAAGCAGCATGAACAAAGTCCGGGTGCTCGAAACCCGGATTTCTGCTCATTGACAGCTGTTTATGCTTTTTCAGAACAAAGTTCAAAAACGGAAACTGGAACATAAGTGAAATACTTCGGTTCCCATTCAGGCTCTTGCAAAGCCTCCTCAACCTCTGCTGGGGTCCTGTAGGTCAGGCCCAACTGCAAAATGGTTTCTGCCACCTTGCGGGCCACATGTTGATTGGCCTGCATCAAACTGGAAATTCTGGGGAACACTGCACCTCTGGCAAGCCTTTCTGCAGGAACGGTTTCTGCCAGAGCAAAAGCTGCAGCCGTGAACACCTCGTCAGGAATGCTTTTTGCACCTGCAGCAATGACCCCTCGGCCCACACCGGGAAAAATGAAGGTGTTGTTGCCCTGACCGATCTCGTAAATCTGGCCATTGTGGTACACATCTGGAAAAGGGCTTCCGGTGGCCACAATCGCCTGTCCATCGGTCCAGAGCAGGGCGTTCTCTGGGGTCACTTCGGCAAGGTGGGTGGGATTGGAGAGGGCAAAAACGATGGGCCTAGGGGTGTTCTGGTGCACGGCCCGCACAATCTGTTCCGTGAAGGCCCCTCCTGCTCCAGAAAGCCCGAGCAGAACCGTGATGCCTGCGTTCTGAACGGTTTCCAGCATGGTGGGCACCTCACCGGCACAGGTCCAGCCTGCGATGTCCTGCGCGGTTTTGGCAAAAGGGGCCTGATGGGCTTCCACTCTGGGTTGCCCCTGCATGATCAGACCCCCACGGCCCATCAAGAAAATCCTGCTGCGGGCTTCCTCGGGGGTCAGGCCCATTTTCAGGAGGCCCTGATAAATCTGGCCGGTCACGCCCATTCCTCCGGCCCCGGCCCCGAGCACCATGAACCTCTGGTCGGTCAGGGTTTTTCCTTGATAGGTTGCGGCAATCAGTCCGGCCAGAGCGGTGGCCCCGGTGCCCTGAATGTCATCGTTGAAGCTGGGGAGCACCTTCTGATAACGCTCCAGCACCCGGAAGGCATTGCCACGGCTGAAATCCTCCCACTGGATCACCGCACCGGGAAAACGCTTGCTGAAGGCGGTCACAAAAGCGTCCAGCATTTCAAAGTATGCCTCACCGCGCAATCGGGATTCCCGGAGGCCCAGATAGTACGGGTCTTCCAGCAAGGCTTGATTGTCGGTGCCCACATCGAAGACCACGGGCAAGGTGCGGGCAGGATCAAAGCCCGCCACCAAGGTGTACAGGGTCAGTTTTCCGATGCTGATCCCGATGCCGCCAAACCCCTGATCGCCAATCCCGAGGATGCCTTCTGAGTCGGTGGCAACCACCAGTTCAGTGTCATCGTATTCGGCAAGAATATCGTCCAGACGGGTGTAATTCTCGCGGGTGACCACCAAGCCTCTGGGTTCCCGGAAGTTGGTGCTGTAGGTCTGGATGGCTTCGCCCACCGTGGGGGTGTACACGATGGGCAGCATCTCCTCGACGTGTTTTTTGAGGAGGGCGTAATACAGGGTGCGGTTGTACTCCTGCAGGGAGCGCAAAAACAAATGCTTTTCCAGAGGAGAATGGTTTTCCCTGTACTGGGCGTACATGCGCTCGATCTGCTCCTCAAGGGTTTCCACTCTGGGGGGCAGACGGCCTTCGAGGTGAAAGGTCTGGCGTTCTTCAGGGGTGAAGGCGGTACCTTTGTTGAGGAAAGGGTCTTGCAAGAGGGCTCGGCCTTGCAGGGAAACAGGGATGGACGTTTTCACAGCGACCTCCGGTGGCACTTCAGGTGGGTCCAGCTTCAGAAAATGGCTTCGGTCAGGGGCCAGAGGGTGGCAACACAATACCTTTTTAGGCCCATTCCCCTTTCAGGTGTAGAGACACTTGACTACAACGCCTGCAAAACGGTGTACTCCACCTTGTTTCCAGAAACGGTTCAGACGGGGCCATTTTCTGCCAACAGCGAAAGCCTTTTGAGGGGTGTTTTTCCTTATGGAAACGTTAAATCCCATCAAGCATCTTCATCCATCAAACACTAGAAATTATGCTCAAAACATAATATAATGGAGTCATTCGCAGGAGGGGCAACAGGCCCGATCCTGCCAGTCCTCTACACAACCCACCCGGAATTCCGGACATCAAAGGAGATCGGCATGACCCAGAGCACCATTGATGCTTTTTCCCACCAGCGTTTTCAGACCATGTGCCAGATGGCAGAAGTCTTCATTCGCAGCCGCATGCTGCCCCCCTCCATCCAGACCCCTGAGCAGGCCATCGTGATCATGATCAAAGGTCAAGAACTGGGACTGCAGCCCCTGCAAGCCCTGAACGGCATCAACGTGATTCAGGGGAAACCCGTGGTCAGCCCCCAACTGATGCTCTCCCTGATCAACCGCTCGGGCAAGATGGAAGACATCAAATTCGAAATCGGTCAGGATTACGTGTCTTGCACCATGAAACGCTGGGACCGCAGCGCACACACCGAGCGCTTCGGGGCCAAAGAAGCCGTTTCGATGGGCCTCTCTGGCAAAGACAACTACAAGAAACAGGCTCTGGTGATGTACAAATGGCGTGCGGTGGCCGCCTGTGCCAGAGTGACGTTCCCGGATGTCATTGACGGCCTGTACACCCCCGAGGAAATGGGTGCAGATGTGGTGGTGGACGAAGAAGGCACCATGACCATCCAGTCCCCTCAGCCTCAGGAGAAAACCCTGAGCCAAGAAGCCGCACAACGCCTGAATGCTGCTCTGGTGAAATTCGGTGTGGAAGACAGTGCCGTGCTGGCCTCCTCGGTGCTGGACCGCGAAGTGAAAGACCTGACCCACCTCACCAAATCCGAAGGCACCCGCCTGTTTGAGTACGCCCGCCAGATTTTCGAGCAAACCCAGGCTTCCGGCACCACCGAAATCAAAGCAGACGAGGAAAAACCCCTCAAAGCCCGCAAAAGCAAAACCGAACCTTCCGACAATGGCGACCTGAAAGCCATGTGAACGTTCAGAATCCAGAGCCCTTCCTGCATCAGGAAGGGCTTTTGGGTTGACAGGCTTTTGGGTTGACATCAGCCCAACCCAGCCTGCAAGGTGAACATGTGCACTGGAGCATCCGCAACAAACTGCTGCTGCTGTGCCTCGGGGTGGTGCTGTGCGGATTCGCGCTGGAATCGCTGCTGACCGGGGTGTTTTACCGACGGGTGGTGGACCTGTACAGCCAGGAAAGGGTGACCCGTCTGGCCACCTTCATGTCTGGTGTGATGCAGTGGTGGTTTGACGGAGACGAAGCCCCCGACCCCGGAGATTCCGACTGGTTGCGCTCCGAACTGGGACCAGCCCAGTCGATGGTGTACCATGTGGACCTCAAAACCGGTCGGTACAGCACCACTCCGGTCTGGAAAAGCATGAAAAGCACCCTCCCCCCTCTGGACCCAGAGGGGCTTCAGACGCTGGCCCGCAACATGCAGGTGTCCGAAGTGACCTGCATCTGTGGGGCTTACCGGGTCGCCAGCAAACGGGAATGGAAGTACATCGTGCAGGTGGCCTTGCCGCTCAGCATTGACCAGCAGAACATGCAGGGGTTCAGGCAAACCACCTTGCTGGTGGGTGGAGGGGTGTTTTTGCTGGTGGGACTGCTCACCTGGCTGATCGCCCAGAGCATCACCCGACCTCTGGAAGAACTGTCTGACCGGGCGCGCAAACTGGAAAGAAGCCCGGTTTTTCCGCATCAGCAAAGGAAAGATGAAGTGGGGGTGCTGTCCAGAGCCCTGCAAGAAGGGCTGCAAGAGGTGCAAAGTGCCCGGGAACGTGAAAAGCGCTTTCTGGCTGCAGCGTCCCATGAACTTCGCACCCCGATCACCGCTTTGCTGCTGTCCATCGAACAGGATGCCCGCAAAGCCAGAACCATGCAGGACCACCAAAAAACCCTTTCGAGGGTGCACGCCACGGCCCTCAGGCTGCGTGAACTCAGCAGCAACCTGCTCACCCTCGTCAAACCCCAGAGTGCATCTCACCTGACACTGGATTTCACCCTCATGGTCGGCGGGGTGATCGATGAACTCATGCCGATGGCTGCAGAAAAAGGGCTGTGGCTGGAATTCAACGGCGATCCTGTGAAGTTCTCTGGAGATCCCCATGCCTTGCGCCAGATGGTCACCAATCTGGTTTCCAACAGCATCAAATTCACCACGCAGGGGGAAATTCAGGTGCACATCCAGAGCCAACCAGAGGGCCTTCTGCTGACCGTGGCAGACACCGGAATGGGTTTCCCCGGCAATGCAGAAGACCTGTTTCAGCCTTTTGCTCGGGGTTCAGGGGCGGCACAATGGACCGCAGGCTCAGGGCTGGGTCTGGCGGTGGTGCAAGAGGTGGTGCAGGCGCATCAGGGCAACATTGCATTGAAAAACCGGGAAACAGGGGGAGCTCTGGCCTCCGTCTGGCTTCCCCACCGGTGAAACCATGAAAATCCTGATCATTGAAGACGACCCCGACATCCTGCAGAGCCTCGGTGAAGTGGTGGAACATGCCCAGCATCAGGCCGAGCGTGTAGCCTGCGCACAGGATGCCAGAGCTTTGCTGAACCTCTACCCCTTTGACGCCATCATCTGCGATGTGGGTTTGCCTGAAGGACCTCGGGCAGGTTTTGAACTGGTTCAAGAACTGCGCAGCAAAGGCATCCGAACGCCCGTGATGTACCTGACCGGTCTGGACAGTCTGGAAGACACCATCCATGGGCTGGACGCAGGCGGAGACGATTACATCCTGAAACCTTTCCGGGTGCCCGAGTTGCTGGCCCGTTTGCGTGCCCACCTCCGGCGCTCAAGGCCCGAGTTGATCCACCGTCTGGAGCATCTGGATCTGGTGATCGAATGGGAAAGCAAAAAAGTCTGGAAAGCTGGACAGGAACTTCGCCTCACCCAGAAAGAGTACCTGTTGCTGGAGTTGCTGGCCTCCCACCGGGGACGGATCTTCAGCCGGGATGAATTGCTGGACCGGGTCTGGGATGGGGAGTTTCAGTCCTCCACCAATCTGGTGGACGTGTACATCAGCATGCTGCGCAAAAAACTCGGGGAAGGCCACATCGAAAACATCCGTGGGCGGGGCTACCGGTTTGCAGAAGCCTGACCCTTTAAGTTTTTTTTAAGGTGATCCCTTCAGACTGTGGGGCATGAACAAGATGCTTGGCATTTCCATCTTCAGCGCACTCTTTTTGGCCTCCTGCGGAAGTTTACAGAGCCCTTCCATCAACCAGAGCATTCAATCCCAAGCCACAGGGGGTTATGTGGTTCAGGGCGCGAACATTCTGGACCCGATGGGCAAAACCTTTCAGGTGAGGGGGGCCAGCGTGGCGTACCAGACTTTCATTTTCAACGGTCAGGACCACGGCGGATACGACCGGGCCAACTACCTGTACCTTGAACCGACGCTCGACGACCTGAAAGCCAGAGGCATCAATCTGGTGCGGATTTTCGTGACCGAGCCCATCCTGACCCGCACCGCATCATGGAACAACAACCAGTCTTACCTGACCATGCTGGACCGGGTGATTGCCTCTGCAAACAGCCGGGGGATGGTGGCTCTGGTGACCAACTCTTACCGCAAGTACAGCAGCACCAATCTGGCGTTTGTGGGCAAACTGGCCGCACGGTACAAAGACAATCCGATGGTCTGGCTCACCCCCATGAATGAGCCCAATTGCGCTGGAAACACCTACGATGACATCAAATGTGAAGACTGGGCCAACTGGAAAAAAGAACAGAACGCCTACATTGGTGCCATTCGCAATGCCCAGTTCAAACAGCCAATTTTGATCAACAGCATCAGCTACTCGTGGGACCTGACCGGCGTCACCAGCGACAAATTCAAACCCACCGATCCATTGCAGAACCTGATTTACGGTGCACACTGTTATGGGAATGAACACCTCAAATGGGACGCAGCACAGGCCGCAGACACCGACGCACTGTGGGCGAATCTGGCGAACACCGTCCCTGTGGTGGTGGATGAGGTCGGCGCGGACAACGGTCCTGGCGAATTCGGAAACACCTTTGTGAACAGTCTGGAGTGGGCAGATGGCTTCATGGGCTACGTGGAAAACTGGATCAACACCAGAGGCGGAGACGGGGTGATCGGGTTCACCAGTTACACCTCCGATGGCAACACCCTGTATCAGGACGCAGGTTATGTCAAAGGCAACACCCCGCAGCCCGTGCTGCCCCTTCAGCCTTCCCTCTGGGGCCAGATTTTCTTCAGGCACGTCAAACCGCCCATCCAGATCTACTGAGCCAGAGCCTCAAATTTGATTCCATCCCACACCGAAAGAATGGACAGCTCTGGCTGTCCATTTCTTGTGAAAGCACCTGTGAAGCGATGCAAGTGGGTATCAGTGCAAAAGCCGTGCTGGTGCAGGCCCAGCTGCAGGCAAGGTGGTGGTCACCAGTTCACCCCCGAGGGTTTTGAGGATGTCTTCCACTTTCAGAACATCTTCAGAGAGGTCCACATCCACGGCCACCATGGGTTTGCCTTCGTGCATGGAAGAAGCCTGAACCGCTTCATGGTGGGCTTTTTGCCGCAAATCAAAAGCTGTACCGATCGTGCTGCCAATCACGGCTCCCAGCATGGCTCCGAACACCACGGTGATCACAATGCCAAGGACACCACTGAAAATGATGGGACCCAGAGCAGTCCACATGGACTCAACCAGCCCGGCCACCGCACCAAGCACGGTGCCGATCCACACCCCTCTGGATGACCCTCTGGCCATGTCCTGCTGCAGGATGCTCATGATTTTGTTGCTTTGAACCGTGCTGAGTGTGGCAGAGATGCCAATGCTTTGCAGTTTCTCGATGGCGCACTCGGCTTGCTCAGGGGTTTCATAGACGGCAGTGATGCGTTGCACAGGGTCCTCCTTTGCTCTGGAATGTTCTTGATGGGTGTGCCAGAGGAAGCTCTGGCGTTTTCACAGTCAACATTGTCGAGCAGGTTGATGTTCTTGAAGGTGTCTTGAAGTGGATGTCCGGTTGCTTCATTTCGAAGTTGAATTCATTGTAGAAAACCCTGCGTTTCAATCGATCAGAAAAAACCTGAAAAAGCTGAGTTTCCCTCCATCAATTCATCAGATCTCAAACAGCCCTCATTCAACTGCTGCTCAGCTGGCTGATTTTTCGTCAGAAAACCATGTGAACAGGGTGTTCCATAAATGAACATTCACATTTTTTATATCTGAAGTGGTGCAGGATCCAGCACCATGGAGGCATGAACCCCCACAAAACTGGAAATGATTTGAAAAACAATGTCACAGCAGGTGCACAGCAAACCAAGGCCCAGATGAAGCAGAAAGTCACGCAGGCAGCCCCATGGCTGGAAAAACTCGCCCGTTTCGGGTATTTCAGCAAAGGGGTGGTGTACCTGACCATCGCTTTCCTGTCCCTGAAAGGGGTGGTGCAGCAAAGCCGCAACGCTGCGGATGCCAGAGGAGCACTGGAATACCTCGGACGCACCACTTTATCGGATGTGCTGCTCATTGTGCTGGCGATTGGTCTGGTGGGGTACAGCCTCTGGCAATTCATCCGGTCTTTGCTGGACCCTGAAGACCAGGGCCACAAATTCAAGGGCATCTTCAAACGCATCGGGTATTTTTTCAGCAGCATTGCCTACCTGACCCTTGCGTGGGCTGCGGTTCGGGTGTCTCTCTTGAAAGACCGGGTGTGGGAGCAACAGTCCGAGGAACAGTGGGCCCAGAGGCTTTTTGACCTGCCTTTTGGCCGCGAACTGGTGGGCATTGTGGGGGTGGTTTTTCTGGCGGTGGCCGTCAACCAGATTTATGTGGCGGTGCGGGCCTCGTTCATGAAGCGCATTGAAAGCTGGCATCTGGATCCCCAGAAACAAAGAATGCTGGTCTCCATTGGTCGAATTGGCATCACAGCACGGGGTCTGGTGGCAGGGATGATTGGCTGGTTGTTTCTGAAAGCGGCATATTATGTCGATGCAGAGAAAGCTGGAGGCATGTCCGAAGCCATCCGCAATTTTGAGCGGGCTCCGGGTGGCATCATCACTTACAGTCTGATCGCTCTGGGCATGCTTCTGTATGGACTGTACGCGTGGATTCAGGCCGCTTACCGCCGGATTCCCTTCGAGAAAGCCTGATTTTGCCCTTTCAAATCACCCGTCAAAGGACACCTGATGCAAGCGACATTGATTTACAACCAGAATGCTGGAGGCAGCAACCGCGTCACCCCCGAGGATCTGCTGCACGCCCTTGAGAACATCGGCTATCGTCCCATCTATGAAGCCACATCCAGTGAGGAAGACCTGCAAAGGGTGCTGGGAGATGCCACAGGCACGGTGTTTGTGGCTGGAGGAGACGGCACCATCCGTGCGGCTGCACTGCACCTGCTGCACAAAGAGGTGGTGCTGGGGATCATTCCAATGGGCACCGCCAACAACATCGGGCGCACCCTCGGGATTGTGGGAGAACCTCTGGACATCATCCAGAGGTTTGCCCAGTCCCACACGGTCCCATTCGATGTGGGAAGGGTGCATGCCCCCTGGGGCGAAGACCATTTTCTGGAAGCCTGCGGATGTGGCCTTTATGCCGATGTGCTTGCTGCCTACAACCCCGAAAACGGCAAAAGCCCCATGCGTGCCCTGCAAGCCATGAGCGGCACCCTCGCAGGATATGAACCGGTGCCAGTGGTGCTGGCCGTGGACCAAGAAGACCTCTCGGGCAGCCACCTGATGACCGAAATCCTGAACACACAAGCCACCGGACCCCGCATGCGCCTTGCACCTCTGGCCTCGCCGTCAGATGGGGCGTTTGATGTGGTCACGGTGCAGCAGGACCAGAGGGACAGCATGTTCAGCTATCTGGGGGCACTGATTTCTGGCAATTTCACCGACCTCTCCAGCGTGAACCACCAGCAAGGACAGTGCATTGAACTGCTCTGGCAGGGGCAGCCTTTTCATGTGGATGGAGAAGTGCGCCCCTCGGGAGCCACGGGACGACTGGACGGGGCAGAAGGTCAAATCCAGATCGAATTGCTCTCAGGTGCCCTGACCATGCTGGTGCCCCATCAGGGGGTGGATGATGGTCAATGAACCCCAACCCACCATTCCCCCCAACAGGCGCGAGGGGGTTCCGGTGATGCGCATTGACCTGCACTGCCACTCTGAAGCCTCCCACGACTGCAAAACCCCTTTGAAACAGATGCCTGGAATCTGCTTGCAACACAACCTCAGGGTGCTTGCCGTCACCGACCACGATCAGGTGTGGGGCGGGCTGGAACTGCAAAAGATGGTGCGGGAAGAGGGACTCGATCAGGACCTCTGGATCATTCCCGGCGAGGAGGTCACCACCAGAGAGGGGGAACTGATTGGCCTCTTTTTGCAAGAACGCATTCCGCCTCAACTCACCCCCGAAGAAACCGTGCAGGAAATCAAAAGTCAGGGCGGTCTGGTGATGTTGCAGCACGGCTTTGACCCTCTGAAACGCTACCGTTTGCGACCAGAGGCCACCGCCCGCATTGCAGGCTCCATTGACATTGTGGAGACCTTCAACGCCAGACTTTCCAGAAAACGCTGGAATGCAGCAGCGGTGGTGTGGGCCAACGAAAAACACCTGCCCCAATGTGCAGGTTCAGATGCCCACACCATGCAAGACATCGGGGAAGCCTGGGTGGAAACCCCCTTCAGGGCTGTTCACACTCCAGAAGACCTGCTGGCCGCCCTGAAACTCGGGACGGTGGGCGGGGTGTGGACCCATCCTGTTGAGGCTTACCTGCGAAAACAGTGGAGGCAATTCAAACAAAAATACGGCTGGTCCTGAGCACACAGGGCTTCCATTGGATTCGCAAGACTGAAACACAACTGTGCAATTCATGAAGCTCTGGTGGGGCTCCATTTCAGTTTTCCTGCTTACACTCTGACCATGCACGGCCTCAATTTGCAATTTCCCGGAGACAGCAATCGGCCTCTTGGCACTTTACAACGCAAGAGCATTGCCCATGTGGATGCTCAGGCTGCACAGGCTTTGTGTTCCATTGCAGATCTGTATTACGCTTTTGGCCCAAAAGAAATGCCTTTCCAAAACTCAAACCTGATGAGTGCAGTGCGCCTGTTTGACATTGACTTGACGGCTTTCTTGCAGGTCAGTGCTTCACAATTTCCTTTCGCTCTGGAATCTGAAATCCTGCAGAAAGTCACAGGCAGTTACACCCACACCCTGTACCTGCTGCGCAAACAGGGCACACTGGACACCGGATGGGTCTGCCTGATCCCACACACCCGCAACACAGCCCTGCAAAAAATCCTGCACAAACACAACCTGCTGGTCACCGACTGAATTCCACCATCACCAGAGCCGCAAAAGAGAAAGCCGGGTCATTCCCGGCTTTCTCTGGTTTCAGTTCTTCAGATCAGGGGCTTATTTGCGGCCCAGTTGATCGTCACGCAGGGTGCTCTGGGTGGTGCTGTCTTCAGAGCGACGGTTCAGGTCATCTTCAAGGTCACTGGTGCTGCTCCGCAAGGAACCGGTCGCGGTCTGGTCGGCACGCACATCCACCTCACCCGTTTTGTTCACTTCCAGCACTTCTTTGCCCACCGTTTCCGTGAAACTCTGGCGTTCGGTTTCGGTGCGTTTGCCCACCTCCACTTCTTCGGTCACGTAAGCCCGTTTTTCCACATCAGCACGTTCAGCCTCCAGGTCCACACGGATGCTTTCACGGTCTGAACCCAGAGTCACGTTGCCTTCCACGGGACGCTCGCCGGTGACCCTGTGGCGTTCAATCACCACTTCTTCACGCTCGAGGTCCACATTCACGTTCTCGGTGCGGGTTTCCACCCGTTTGCCGACCTCCACGCTGCCAGCCACATAACGCTCTTTGTCCACAAACAGGCGCTCCTCAAGGAGTTGCAGGCGTGTGGGGCTCTGGTACAGGCTTTCGCTGGTGTGGCGATGCAGGGCAGAGTTCTCGGTGCCAGCGTGGGCTTCATTGCCGGGATGCAGCCAGGTGCTTTCATCGGCAAGCTGGGCATCGTAGGTGAATTCCTGTCCGGGGGTGTAAGCGCGCAGGTTTTGCACCTGATCGCGGGTCAGGGTGTCGAAGTACACCCCGTCGTCTTCAATGCGGGCAAGGCCCACAGGGACAGCCACGATCTTGTTGCTTGCCCAGTTGCCCACATCCACCAGCAGGTAACGGATGCGGCCACTTTCCTGTGCCAGAGCCTGATGCACGGTCCCCACCTGTTCACGACCAGAGCCGTAAACCGTTTGACCCACCGGATTGTAGACGCCATTCATGTCCCGGTCATGGGTGTTGACCATTTCATCCAGAGGGTAAAGACGGGGACGCCCGGAGTGGCTGGTGTCGTGCTGGTCATGGCCCACCTGTCCCAGATGGGTGTGGGATCCGGTGGCACGGTGGTCTGCAGCAGCATCGCCCATGGTGTCGCCTCTGTTGTCAGTCATGTTGCCAGCCATGCTGGAAGCAAGGCTGCCCTGACCAGAGATTCCGGAACCCAGGGTGCTCTGGCTCTGTTCCTGACGGCCCACGTAGTCGGCAGAGGTGCTGCTTTGCATGGTGCCACCGTGCTTGCGGAGCACGTCCACAATCTGATCGCGGTTCATGTGGTCTGGGGCATCCACAGCCACCAGCACACCACCTTCGTTGATGGTTCTTTCATAGAATTCGGCTTCTGTGCGGTCGTAACCGGCATCTGCCAGTGCACCAGCGAGGGTTCCGGTCACACCACCCACGATGGCTCCGGCAACAGCACCGCCAGCAGCAGCACCGAGAGAGGTGGCCAGAAAGCCCGCAGTGATGAAGGGTCCCACACCGGGAATCAGGGCGGCAGCCAGACCAAACAGGGCTCCGGCACTGACACCCACAGCCAGACCACGGGCGGCCCCTTTGCCATCGTCGTGGGCGTCATGGTTCATGTCTGCGCCTGTGCCAGCGGTGGCGGTGTCTCCATTCTGGCGGGCGATGAAGGAAAGTTGCTGGTCCGACAAACCCAGGGTTTTCAATTCGTTGACGGCATCCTGAGCCTGGTCCTGACGGGAAAATACAGCGGATATGCGTTGAGTCATGATGATCCTTCCCGAGCCTTTGAAAAAGGCCCGTTTTGATTGGTTTGACTTTCTCAATGTAAATCCACATGGGCTTTCAGACTGAACGAAATGTCTCTTTATGGGTTTCTCAAAACAACACATTCTGGCGCATCAAATCGAAATGGAGCTTCACGACAATCCGCATGAAATCTTGTCAAATCACACAGATTATGCAAGAATACTTTTTCTGAGGTTTTGATGTATTGGATGGGTTTGCTGACGTGTGTGTTTTTCAATGGTCTGGGATTTCTTTTTGCTCCAAGAGGGAAAAAGCATTTTGCACTCCCCTTCCTGTTCTTTTATGTGCTTTGGGCCTTCCTGATGTTCACCAGTGGTACAGCCCCGAGGGTGGGGGCTCTGGAAGAGGCCATCAACTGGATGATCCTGATCGGTTACAACCTGCTGTGCATCTGGATTTACCACAGAACGTGGGTGGAGCATCAGAACACCCCATAAATCAAACAAGGCCAGAGCATACAACTCTGGCCTTTTGCCTGTATTTGTAGGTCATGTGGTCAATTTTCGAATTTGACCTTTGACCATTTTGAACAGTCCCACCACCAGAGCAATGGGGAAGGTCAGGGCAGTGATCAGGATGCCTCCCAGCAACCCCATTCCTCCACTGATCACCTGCATCAGGAGTTGCAGGGCAGGTTTTTCAGATGTGGGACGGACCACAGGGGTTTTGGGCTGCACCTCGGGTTCCAGCACTTTCGCTTTCTGGGCGATGGTGCCGTAACGGTGGCTGTAGGCCCAGGTCACCTCTGCACCAAAAAAGAAGATTTGACCACTCAGGTAAACCCACAAAATGAACACCACCAGAGTCCCTGCTGCACCAAAACTGCCTGCGGGCGAAAAGTTCGCCAGATACAGGCTGATCAGGTACTGCCCGAGCACAAACAAGACCGCGGTGCTGAACGCGCCGAATTTCACATCCTGCCAGTCCAGTTTGATGTTGGGCAAATACCGGTACAGCAGCATGAAAAGGCCCGTGAACAGTCCAATGCTGAGGAGCACCGTGAACAGTTTCAGCAGCACGTTCAGGACCACCGAACCGTTGAACAGGTCCTCGGTTTGCACGGTCAAATAAACATTCAGGCCCAGAAAAGCCACGATGACGGCCCCGAGCACGAGGGTCATCAGGGCAGCAATCAGGCGACCCAGAATCATTTTGACGAAAGTGGTTTTCTGGGGGGTCACCTCCCAGATTTTGTTGAGGGTGGTCTGGATCTGCACGAACAGGCTGGAGGCGGTCCAGAGCAGGAGCAAGGATCCAAACACCGTGGCCCCAACCCCAGAGCTCTGGGTGCCGTTCAGGAAGTCTTGCAAACCCGGAATGGCATCCGATCCGAAACGGGCTCCCACCTGTTGCTGGATGCTGTTTTCAATGTCGGTCTGGCTGAGGAACAGGCCAGCAATGCCCACCGCCAGCAGCAGCAAAGGGCCAATGGCAAAAATGGTATGGTAGGCCAGGGCCGCCGCCATTCTCGGGACATCGTCTTCTTTGAACGCCTGAAAAGCGTCTTTGAACACCGGGAGCAGTTTCTGGGTTCTGGTGGGTGCAGTGTGGACCTCTTTCATGGCCTGATTGTAAGAAGCGCTTTTTTCTCATGAGGTAAGGATTCACACGGGTCTGCTTGCTGTCCAATGAACTCCCAAGGTTTCATGAAGCTGAATTCAAAACCCACAGGCAAACTGTTGGTTTTCTGGCAGAACTGGACCTCCAGAGCAGGGATGATGCTTCCATCTCAAACGCAGTTTTGCAAAAAGGAGTTGAACCCATGCCCATCGACCGTCCTGACATGGAAAATCCCTCTGGCATTCCAGCCGCCGACAACCCTTCACAGGGTGGTCTTTCGATGCCGGACCATGCACCGGGAATTGGAAACACCCCTGCTGGCGGGAACCCTGCCCCTCTGCCCGACACCCCGGATGTGGAAGGGGAACTTGAAGGGGATGCCCGGACAGGCAGACAAATCGAAGAACGCTGAACTGAAGGCAGTCTGAAGCAACCCTTTGCACCGGTCCCTCTGGTGACTAGACTGAGAGAACATGGACAGGCACCCACCCCATCAGGATGTGTTTTCGCTGTCTCAATTGGTGGTGCTAAGCCAAAAGATTGAACATGCCCCCAACCTCCAGACCGCTTTAAACACCCTGCACACCACCTTTGAACCTGTGGCACCCGGCCTCTGGCTGCGGTGCTTCATGCTGGGCCATCCAGAAATCCGCATCGGACCTGAACCAAAAGCAGACCCAGAGCAGGTGATGCAGGTGCTGAAACTGTCCAGAGGCACCTTGAGGGTGGGTGCAAGTGAACCTCTGGATGCCCGCCTGAAAGAAGCTTTGCAACTGGTGCTGCCTGCTCTGGAGCGTCTGGTGGACCGGATCTTGCCTGCTGCTGGACAGAGGCCAGAATTCCAGCAGGCCCTGCTGTCCCACATGAGTGAAGGTCTGGTGGTGTGTGATGCACAGGGTGTGCTGGTGTCTTTCAATTCCACCATCCGCCACATCCATGGACAGGACATGAAGCATCTGCCTTACCCGGTGTGGCCCGAGGCATTTCACCTGTACACCCCGGACGGCAGACGCATGCTGCAACCCGAGGAAGTCCCCCTGTACCGCGCTTTGCAGGGAGAGCACGTGGAAAACCATGTGGTTATGGTGCGTCCACCCGGTTTGCCTGAACGCATTCTGCGCTTTCAGGGCGGTCAGGTGCGCTCTGCACAGGGGGAAGTGCTGGGGGCTCTGGTGATCGGCACCGACATCACCGAAATGGTGCAGCAAGAACAGCAACTCCACACCCGAGAGCGCCTGATCCTGCATGAGCATCTGGCAAGGGCCCAGAGCAACGAGACCCTGAAGTACACTTCGGCCTTGCTCAACATTTCAGAGGCCCTGCTGGAAGCCACCGATGTGCTGAACATGTGTGACCGGGTGCTTTCTCTGGGCACCCGTTTGCTGGACGCCATGACCGGAGCGGTTTTTGTGCTGGAGGAAGACCAGAGCCAGCACACATTGCAATTGGTGCATTCCCTGAACACCACCGAAGCCGCACAAAAATACATGCAGCAAATTGCTTTGCAGGCCGACCATCCGGTGGCTGAGGTTGCGCGCACAGGAAAACCCTTTGTGATGCAAAGCAAAGATGCCCTCCTGAAGCAGTTTCCCCACTTGCAGGATGTGGTGCAAGACATCCGCGCCTCGGTGCTGGTGATTTTGCCGATTGCCCACCGGGAACAGGTGCTCGGGGTGCTGTACTTCGGCTTTGAAGGGAACCGCAAAGTCACCGAACAGGACCTGTCGGTGATTGACAACATTGCACGCCAGATGGCTCTGGCCTTGCTCAGGCACCGCCTGCAAAAAGCACAGGACCAGTTGGTGGTGCAGCATCAGGAGACCGCAGCCTTGCTGCAAGCCATCGTTCACAATGCTCCGGTGGGTCTGGCTTTTCTGGACGATCAGCTGACATTCAAAATGGTCAACCAGCCCATGGCACGCATGCTGAACGCACGACCAGAGGACTTCATGGGCTCCACCCCCACTTTGCGCTTTCCACTGTTTGGCAAGGTGATTGAAAAAGAACTTCAGGAGGTTCTGCGAACCGGAAAAGCCGTGCTGGACATCGAATACAACATGCCTGAGGGGATGGGGCGCCCCATTCAGGATTGGCTGGTCAATTACTTCCCGGTCAAAACCCCCCACGGGGAACCGCTCGGGGTGGGAGCCACCATTCAGGACATCACCGCACAGAAAACCGCAGACCGGGTCCTTCAGGAAAGCCAGATTTTCAGGGAACGGATCATGCAATCTGCTCCGGTGGGGATTTACCTGCTGGACCTGCGCAAGCAGCACATGGTCTACTCCAACCAGCACATGGCCGAAGTGCTCGGATACCAACCCGAGGAGGTCTCGGACCTGTCTCTGGGCAATGTGGTGTCCATCGTGCACCCTGAAGACCAGCGCAAAACCCTGCAGTTGTTGCAGCAGATGGAAGCCCTCAACTCTGGTGATGTGCTGGAAACCGAAGCCCGCTTTCAGCACAAAGACGGCAGTTGGCGCTGGTTTTTTGTGAAGTACACCCTGTTCTCCAGAACCCCAGAGGACCTGCTGGTGCTGGGTCTGGCTCTGGATGTCACCGAGCGCCACCGGATTGAGCAGGCCCTCAACGAGAGCGAACAGCGTTTCCGCGATGTGGCCAACAGCGTCCCGATCCTGATCTGGATGAGCGATGACCAGAGAAACCGCACCTTCTTCAACCGCACCTGGCTGGAATTCACCGGCCAGAGTGCAGAACAGAGCGCAGGTTATGGCTGGACCCAACTGGTGCACCCCGAGGATGTGGAACGCTACTTGCAGGTGTACCATCACCACTTTGAACAGCAAAAAGCCTTCCAGATCGAGTACCGACTCAGGCGCTTTGACGGACAGTACCGCTGGATTCTGGCCCGTGGGGTGCCCCGTTTCTCATCCTCTGGAGCGTTTCTGGGGTTCATTGGTGGGTGCATCGAAATGCACGACCGCAAAATGGCTGAAGAAGCCCTGCACGAACGGGAATCCGAGCTGCGCAACCTGATGCAGGTGCAAAAACGCTTTGTGGCCGACGCTGCACACGAACTGCGCACCCCCCTGACCGCCATTCAGGGCAACCTCGACATCATGATCCGTCACCGCAACATCCCCGAGCCCGAAAAGATGGAGATCATTTCGGATGTGCAGCGCGAAGCCACCCGTCTGGGTCGGCTTGTGAACGACATGCTCACCCTTGCCAGAGGAGACAGTGGCCTCGCCTTCAATGAAGAAGAGGTGGAACTGCATGGCGTCCTGCGCTCGGTGTTCAAAGACATGGAACGGGTGAGTGCAAAACATCACATTGCCCTCGGGCAGGTGGATGAGATGCAGTTGTATGGCGACACCGACCGCCTGAAACAGCTTTTTTTGATTCTGCTGGAAAACGCCATCAAGTACACCCCCTCAGGGGGATACATCCGGGGTTCTCTGGTCCACAAAGGCAAGGTGGCGGAATTCCGCTTGCAAGACGATGGGGTGGGCATCGCCCCTCAGGACCTGGAACGGGTGTTTGAACGGTTTTACCGTGCAGACCAGAGCCGCCACCGTGGAGAGGACCCCGGAGGGACCGGCCTCGGGCTTCCGATTGCCAAATGGATTGTGGAGCAGCACGGAGGGCACATCTGGCTGGAAAACAATCCCACACAGGGCATCACCGCAGTGGTGCAGTTGCCTCTGGAAGACCTCTGAAGGGAAGCCTTTGGGGAACGCACACAATTCAGGATTTCCCACAAAAAGCAGGTCAGGTTTTGCCTATGCTGGACATCATCCAGCTTGTGGTGTCCATGGGCACCAGAGACTTTCACTTGCATCCCTTGAGGAAACCATGCCTGATTCCAAACCTGAAGATCAAAACCAGAACATCATCGTGTCTGCCAGAACCGGAATGGGTTCTGGATCGGCAGAAGCCCACAGCACGGCCAGTCAGCAGCAAGGCCGGGTCGAAACCATCGACCAGACCACTTCTTTTCAGCACACCATCCAGAGCACCAAACAGAACACCTCCGTTCAGGAAGACCGCATCAAAACCCTGGTGGGCACCCTCGAACTCCGGGAAGAGGTCCCAGAGGTGAACATTTCCCGCGAACACCTCGGGCAGGTCCGGGTGCGCCGGGAACGCCGGGTCCGCGAGGAAACCGTCACCATCGATCTGGTCACCGAAGTGCTGGTGATTGAAACGGTCTCGGGCAATCCCCATGTGCGGATGTTCGATGTGGATTTGCCAGTCGGCGAAACCATGGAAATCGAGATCTACCGTGAGGACGCCGAAATCGGCAAAAAAGTGGTCAAATCCGAAGAGGTGCGAATCTTCAAGGAAAAACAGGTCGACCACCTGAGCGTGCCCATCGAGTTGGCCCGAGAAGAACTGGTGGTGGAGAAAAACCCCCTTGAACCCAACATTGCACCAGACACCAGAGACCTCTGACCCCGCAAAAAGCACCCCCAGAGCCTCAAACTCTGGGGGTTTTCATGCTCTGTTTGATGTAGGGTCAGCACAAAGTCTGACTTCTGGCATGTCATTTGAAAAAGCGGTCAGGAGTCAGTCATCTGTTTTCAGCAAAAAGCTGGTGCAGAGTCTTTTGCTTTCCACAATGGCAAGGCACAAGGATGCAAAATGAAAGCCACTCGGATTTTCAGCTCAAAAGGAAGCCAGAAAACTTTCCTTCTGGCTGACGGCTGATGGCTCTGTCTGTTGGCATTGCCCGACAGCGACTTTGCGCTTATCCTGCGGGTTGAAGTTGATTTGAGGTTTATTTGGTGGCCGCCACCACACCCAGACCGGACATGCGGTCATAGGCGGTGCTGGATGGGGCAATCCAGATGGTTCCAGAGCCCCGGAACACCTGCAGCAAACCTTCACCAGAGGACACGCTGCCCAGCAAACTGCGTGAGGAACGCTCGATGCGCATGCTGAATTGTCCAACCCGCGCAAAAGCGAAGTTGCCGTCCACTTTCAGGGTGTCGTTTTGCATCTCGATGACTTCGAGTTCTTCGTAGGGCACCGGGCTTTGCAGCACCACGATGCCTGTGCCGGAAATCTTGGTCTGGAAGAGGCCTTCGCCGGACAGCAATCCCGAGGCGATGTCGTCGGGCTTGGCCACCCCGACTTCCAATCCGCCGGTGCAGCACACGAAAGAACCCCGGTCTGCCACAAGGGTGTCGTTCTGGATTTCCACAATCAGGAAATGCCCGAAGGTGGGCTCCAACCACACCTCTCCCCTGCCCGAGTAGCGGGGTTTGGTGATGCTTTCTCCGGTGGCTGCACCTTGCACGGCACGTTTCATGAAGCCGCCCAGTCCCCCTCCGCTCGGGGTGCTCATCTGGATGTCTCCGCGCATGAAGTGCAGGGCTCCGGCTTCGGTGATCAGGTCATCAGAGCCCCCGAGGGTGACTTTGATGCGTTTGAGGTGCATGCCGAGCTTTTCAGCGTAATAGAGGTCCTTGGCAGCGTGAATGTTGGCATTACCCCCGAGGGTTTCATACTCATACAGTTCGATGGTGGTGCTGCCGTGTGTGCGAGAATCGGTGCGTCTCATTTTGCCCATGCCTGTTGGTACGTGAGGACATCCACAAAAGTTTCAGGGGATGCTGTGATGTTGCAAGGCTGGAAATGCTGCCACATGCTCCCAACGGATGGGGTACCCGGCCTGCAGGGTCACCCGGTACAGGTCCATGACCGTGCAGCGCGCCGTTCTGGGCAAGGGCAGAGGAAGGTCCTCTGGCAGCAAGTCTGGGCTTCTCCAGAGTTGCACCCCGGGTTGCCATGGGTTGTTGGTGCGGTAACTGAACGGTTCGTTGGGGGTGAACTCGCAGAACAGGGACACCAGAGAGGTGACTGTGGACCACACTTTGGTTTTCAGGTGGATCAGGGCCATGTTCTGTTCACCGTCTGGAAGCATGCTGGCATCCCACAGGTAACTTCCATCGGCGGTCCAGCGCTTGTCTCCGAGGTGCACTTCCACCGCCTGAAAATCCTGCAAACTGACCTGCAACCTCTGGATCAGGATGCCACAAGGCACACACGGCCTGAAAAAAGATTTGATGACGATCTGTGGGGGCATCAAAACCTGTGTGGGGTGCAACCTCTGGAAACGTTCGTGGAGGGGCGTCACGGCTTGTAAGGTGTCTGCATCGAGGCGCAAAAGCACGGCATAGGTGAGGTCTTCAGACATGGTCCTCCCAGGGGCCCACAATCCGGTTGCGGCCAGCGTTTTTGGCCCGGTACAGGCGTTCATCGGCCTGCATCAGGACCTGATCGATGGTTTCCAGTTTCATGCTGTCCGAAACCCCAAAACTCATGGTGATGGTGCGCCTGTCCAGCAGGCGGTGCCAGGGGTAACCGGAAAGCCTTTTCTGAATGCGTTCACAGGCCAGTTTTGCCCCGAGTGCCGATGCACCGGGCAGCAACAGCACGAATTCTTCGCCTCCGTAACGGGCCACCAGATCCCCCTGCCTGCGGTCCAGTTTGAGCAGGTCCGCAACAATTTTGAGCACCAGATCTCCGGTTTTGTGGGAGAAGGTGTCATTGACCGATTTGAAGTGGTCGATGTCCATCAGGACCACACTGCACTCTTCAGCGGAGCGTTTGACCCGGCCAAATTCCCGTTCAAAATGGGCAAAGAACAGCCTGCGGTTGGGAAGGCCAGTCAAAGGATCGGTGTTGGCAAGGCGTTCAAATTCCTCGGCTTGTTTTTCGAGGCGCTCGTAGAGGATTTCCCGTTCGGCATTCAGGTCGTAGAGCCTCTGGTAGGCTTCCTGAAGTTCCATGCGCATGGACTTCTGAAAATCGAAGTTCTGCTGGTTCTGGCGCACTTCCATGTTCATCAAGAGGGGTTCATGGGCAGAGGTGCCAGAGAACGCCACCTCCAGACGGGCGTATTCCAGCAGGTGACCTGCAGCCTCTGCCCTCGGGAGGCCTTTGAGACCGGCCAGCATGTAATGGGCTTGCCGCACGAAATGCACCATGCCCAGAGGTTCGGCCTGACGGATGATCTCTTTGAGGGTGGCCCGCGCTTCCTGAATGCGCGGGATGCTTTGCAAGGTCTGGGCCATGTTGAGCAGTTGCTGGATCTGGCCCGGAAGGTCCCCGGCCTGCTGGTACAGGTGGTGGTTTTCCTGATAGGCAAGCAGGGCTTCTTTGAACCGTTCGGTCCAGGTGTACACCCCGGCAATGCCATTCAGCAGGTCCACTTTTTGCTGGATGGGTGCATCTTCCGGCAAGCACACCATGCCCAACTGGAACAGCCTCAGCCCTTCCGGGTAAAGCTTCAGGGAGCACATCACATTTCCGAGGTCTTTGTACAGCAGTGCGGTGCTCTGGTCATCAAGGGAAATGCGGCCCGGCAATTCTGCCAGAAAAGCGTCCAGCGAGGTGTCCAAAATGCTGGTGGAGCACACGTCCAGCAAAACATCCCAGTCCAGTTTGCCCAGAGCCTGTTGCAACCCCAGCAGGGTCCACTGTTCGCCGCGGGCCTCTTCGTAGCGTTTGAGGGTTTGCAAGACCTCCACCATTTTGTGGGTGATGCGGCCGAGGGCACTTTCAGGAAATGGGACTTCTGCGGCGGTGAGCACCAGTTGCCGCACCCCGGCAAGCAATGCCAGTGCCTCTTCAGATTGGAGGCTCTGGTGCAGGCCATTGGCCACCTGCATGGCCTGCTGCACATGCTGCTCAGGGTCATGGGCCGGATTGAAGACAACAAGGTGGGCGTGTTCCGGGGGGATGCTCATGGGGTTCTCCATCCAGTGTACAGGCTGTGGGCCTGTCTCAGAAAGCAACATTTAGAGCGCCGGATACACTGTCCGGCGCTCTGGATCACTGGAACTGGGGGTGGTTTTTCACTCGGGTTTTTCGGTGAGGGCGTTTCTGGGGTTCCACTGCAAAAGCAGTTTGACCGGAAACCAGAACTCTTGACGTGCGTCGTCAGAAACCACCTGCACATATTCACCGTCGGTGCGTTGCACGGTGCCTTTGATCAGGTTGGGACACAGAACCAGGGTGCCTGCCGGGATAAACGTGTTGTTGTTCATGCTCTCTCCTTCAGGTGAAGGTGGGTCTTCCGGACACTTGCGCAGGCCTGTTGCCTGTGCCTTCGAGGTGGTCTTTCAACTTCTGCAGGGTCTGGTTTGTCATCTGGACAAACTGCTCCTTGCGAAGGCGGTGGGTGAAGATGGCCATGGGCCCAATCAGTGTGACTTCTTGAGTGACCTTGATGCCGTCACTGACTTTTTCCCAGCTTCGTTTGATGTTGAGTTCTACACCCATATTGTACTGATATGAGATCATCAGGCTAGACCCCGGATCACAGAGCAGAACTTTAAAGGTGTGCTCTGATCCACGCACAGTGGTGAGTTTTCCAGTGCTGCCAATGCGCAACACACTTTCACTGGAAGCCTTTTCGATGTCGGCGTCCCAGCTGGACCAGCCAGCAGGATTGGCCCACAAGGCCCAGAGTTCCTGAGGGGTGGTTTTCACAACCACACTGTTCTGATAGGCATGCATAATGGACCTCTTTCGAAAGTCAATATACTGCTGTGGCTATTAAAGTATTCTTACAGGCCGACTTGATTCTCTCTTAATGAAAGCGCTTTTGGTGAGAATAGAATGCAAATACATGCAGATTTATGAATGAATATGCTAAAAATCTTGTCATTGAGAATTTTGATTGATTTTGTTCATTTGAAGCATTTGACCCCTCAATCCACACAAAAGCGCCCTTTCGGGCGTCTTTGTTGCTACAGATGTTGCTACACCAGCTCAAATGGCATACCGGTTGCTGAGGGTCACTTTGACATTCAGGGTGCTCTGGCCCCTCTGAACTTTCAGGGACACCTGATCGCCCACTTTTTTGCCACGCAACACGGCGATCAGATCATCTGGCTCCTGAACGGCTTTCCCATCGATGGCCACAATCACATCCGCCTGACGGATCTGCTGGCGCATCCGGCCCGAGTCATCGCGGAATTCAGAGACCTCTGGAGCCTGAAGACCTGCTTTCTGTGCCCCGAGCCCTCTGGTCACATCGGTCACCATGGCCCCTGCGGTGTCCAGATAACTGCGTGCGTCGGCAATGCTCACACCAATCACTGGCACAGATTTTTTCAGACCAGCCTGCAGGTCCCTCACGATCTTGCTGTTGTTTTTGAGCGGCACGAAGTAACTGCTGAAATGCCCTCGACCACTGCTGATGGCGGTGCTCACCCCCACCACTTCACCGCTCTGGTTGAGGACCGGACCTCCAGAGTCACCGGGGGCCAAAGGCATGCTGGACGCCACCATGTTGGTCGGGAAAGACGCACTGAGGCTTGCTCCCAGAGCGGTGACTTCACCTGCACGGCCCCCATCAAAAGACCCTCTGGAGTTGCCAATGGCCACCACGCCGTCCCCCACACTGGGGGTCCGGGCAGCGAATTTGAGGCTCGGGAGGTTCTTGCCGTTGACTTTCAGCAGGGCCAGATCCTGAATTTCGTCATAGCCAACCAGTTTGGCAGTGTAGTCTTTGCCGTCATGGGTGGTCACGGTCAGGGTTTCAGAGGGGTCCCCAAGGGCAACGTGGGCTGCCGTCAGGATGTACCCATCTGAAGAGATGAAAAATCCACTGCCCAATCCCGAGTTGCCGATGTTCACCCGAACTGCAGCGGAAACGGTCTTCTGGTACACCTCTTCTAAGTTGTTTTGCAGCACCCTGATTTGCTGCTCGGGTGGCTGAAAAGTGTGCTGGACAGGTGCATCGTGACGGGCCAACCATGGAATGGCGGCCAGAGCGAGGGAAAGCGGAATCAAAAACACGGGAAGTCTGCGCATGTGCGGGCTCCTTGCAGGTGAATTTCAGTCAGGGTGTTGGGTCCTGTCGATGTTCTCAGGGTGAACAGAGGATGGTATTGGGTTCTTCATGCAGAACAGACCCTGATGGACCTCAGAATGAGGCAAGCCCGTTATGCTCCAGTTATGGTGGCCATAACCACGGGTTAACCCATTGCCTGTAAAATGCCGTCATCAGATGAGAAATGCTCACCTCTGGCACAGAAAAACCTCAAAAACCAGAGCCTAGAGCTTTTATCAGTGAAATACAACGATTCAAATGAATCCTTGTATTTCAAGAAACCCTTTCCAGAGAGACAACCTTTTATTCTTCTGTCAAATGCTCTGGTTTCCTGACCCCTGAAAAGAGACTCCATGCGCTTGCTGCTTGTCGAAGATGAATTCAACATTGCCCGTCCCCTGATCCGCGCTCTGGAAGCGCAAGGCCATCTGGTGCGTCATGCCCCGGACCTCACGCGTGCACGCGCCCTGTTTCTGGAATTCGAACCGGATTTGATGCTGCTGGATGTGCGCCTGCCGGAAAGCGAAGATGGGGGTTTTTTGCTGGCCAGAGAAGCCCGCAAAGCCGGTTACACCGGACCGATCCTGTTCATGACTGCACGAGACGCTCTGGAAGACCGGGTGATGGGCCTCGACGAAGGTGCAGACGATTACGTGGTCAAACCCTTCGACCTGCCCGAGTTGCTGGCAAGGGTGCGCGCCCTGCTCAGGCGGGTCCATGAGGTGCGCAGCAGTGTCCTTGTGCATGGCACGCTGGAAATGGACCTCACAAGGCGCAGCGTGAAGCACCAAGGGACGCTGGTGGAACTCTCCAGCCGTGAGTACGCCCTGCTCGAACGCTTCATGATGTCTCCCAGTCGGATTTACCGACCAGAGGAACTGGTGGATCTGGTGTGGGGCGAAGAGGCCAGCGATGCCGGAGTGGTGAAGGTGTATGTCCACCACCTGCGCAGCAAACTGGCCCCGCAGGTGATCAAAACCGTCTCGGGAGGCTACCGTCTGGGTCTGGAGGAGGTGTGAGCCTCAGGAGCCGTCTGGCGGTGTTCATCGCCCTGACCACCCTGATTGCCGTGCTGGTGCAGGGCACCCTCGGGTACCTGAGTTTCCAGCATCAGGTGTACTCCAGTCTGGACCGCGACCTGAACATTTACGTGCAGCAGTGGTCCCGCATGATCCGCCGTTCCAGCATGGACGAACGGGGTTTGCGTGAACTCAACAAAACCTACGAGGGCTACGTGACCCGGGTGCGCATCGTGCATGAAGGGGTGGTGCTGCGTTCTTTCGGGGATTTTCCGCCCGAGATTCCCTTGCCCACACTGGACCAGGCACCCACCACCTACGGGCAGTGGCGGGTGGTGACGTGGCCCGGACCCATCGACGATGAAGGCCAGATTGATTTTTTTGTGCAGGGGGCAATTTCCTCCAGAGAACTGTCCAGCAGCCTGACCAGTTACCAGCAAACCATGGTGCTGACCACCTTGCTGGTGACCTTGGTGGGAGCCGTGCTGGCCTTGCTGCTCAGCCGTCCTGCTCTGCGGCCTTTGCAGCACCTGCTGGACACCACCCGCAAAGTGGCCCACTCTGGCGACCTGTCCCTCCGGGTCCCTCAGGACGGGCAGGGCGAGTTGCGTGAACTCAGCGAAACCTTCAATGAAATGCTGGACCGCCTCTCTGCCTACCGCACCCGCGAAACCGAATTCACCCGCAACGCCTCACACGAACTGCGCACCCCCCTGACCGCCATGAAACTGCATCTGGGAAGCTGGAAAGCCGGATACGCCAACCCAGAGGAAACCCTCGGCACCATCGAAGAAGAGGTGGAACGCATGGCCCGCCTGAGCGAATCCCTGCTGACCTTGGCCCGGGAAGGGCGCAGCCACAAAGTCCATTTCGATGTGGCCGAACTGGCCCGCGAAACCGCCACCAGCCGCAAAGTGCTCTGGTCTGGACCCGAGGAGCACATCCTGTGCGGAGATCCCCTCCTGATCCGTCAGGCCCTCCTGAACCTGCTCACCAACGCCGAGCACCACGCACCACAGGCAGAAGTGCAGGTCTCTTTGCGCAAAGAGACCCTGCAAGAACAAGAGTTCGCTGTCTTGCAGGTGAAAGACTCTGGACCGGGACTCTCGGATGAAGCCCTTTCCAGAGCCACCGAAACCTTTTACCGGGCGCCGGGCACCCGCACTCCCGGCAGTGGCCTCGGGCTGAGCGTGGTGGCACAAGTGGCTGCTGTGCACGAAGGGGAAGTCAAACTGTTTCGCAACGAACCGCAGGGTCTGGTGGTGGAGGTGTGGCTCAAAAACCCTGCAAATTGAAGGACACTCAAAGTGCAAGGAGCAAGACGAACCAGCAGAGTAAACTGAACCATGGCTTTTCGTACGCTCAGGGCTTCTGATGTAGCTGTGGTGGCTGCTCTGATTCAGGAGACCCGGCAATCTCATGTTTTTCTTTTTGGAGAGAAAGAGCTTCTGGCCTTGCTTGAAGCAGATGGCAAACAACAATGCTTCGTGTGGGATGAACAGGGCATTCAAGGGGCGTATTTCATGAACTGGGAACCTGAAGGGGTTTCCGTCCCTGAAACAACGAATTTCTGTTTTCTGGACCGCATGTTCTGGTCCTCTGAACATCATTTTGATTTTGCACACCGTCTTTTTCTGTTTTCGGCACAATTTGAAGCCACCCTCAGGGGATTTGATGACCTGATCCTTCCCAGCCTTTTTGCTCTGGGAGGCACACAACCTTACCTTGATCTGGGAGGTGAAGAAGTGCAATTCCATGAGCTGAGCGGAATGCAGATACACAGCAAAGGCATCCGCTTCCATTTGCACTGATGGGCCTTATGTTTTTCAAACCTGCAACTCCACCAGAAAAACCGCCCCAGAGCCCTTCTGGTTCCACGCCCTCACCCGCCCACCATGCAACTCGGTCAGGGTGCGCACAATGGCCAGCCCGAGTCCGGTGCCTCCGGTGCCCCGGTTGCGTGAGCCGTCTGCCCGGTAGAAACGTTCGAAGATGTGTTCCAGTGCATGCTCGGGAATGCCGTGACCAGAGTCCTGCACCTGGATGTGCACGGTGTCCTGCTTGCGGGTCACTTGCACCTGAATTTGGCCCTCGGGTGGGGTGTAACGAACAGCATTTTCCAGCAGGTTGCTGATCACCTGCGCCAATCGGTCGGGGTCTCCGGGAATCAGGATGGTTTCATGGCTGGTGTGCACCTCCACATTGACGTTTTCCCGGTGGGCGATGGTCTGGTATTCGCTGACCACGTTTTCCACCAGAGCGGCGATGTCCACCACCTGTGTGCTGAGGTCCAGTTTTCCTGCGTCTGCAAGGGAGAGGGTGCGCAGGTCGTCCACCAGTCGGGACAGCAGGTTGGTTTGGACCTGCAACCTCTGGATGGATTGCAGGTCCAGAGGAACGATGCCGTCTTCGAGGGCGTCCAACTTGGCTTTCATCACCGCAATGGGGGTGCGCAGTTCATGGGCGATGTCGGCAATCATGTTTTTGCGTTCCTGCTCCTGCCTTTCCAGCGTTTCGGCCATCCGGTTGAAGTGCTGGGTGAGGTGGTACACCTCATCTTGTTGGGGCCTGCGCACTTTGCGCATTTTGACTCGGGTGCTGAGGTCTCCCGAGCTGACTTGCGCTGCTGCGTGGGCCACCGATTCCAGAGGCCGCGCCAGACGGCGGGAAAAGTACACCGAGAGTCCTGCCCCCAGCAGGCATCCAATCAAGGTGGACCAGAGCAGTGAGATTTGCAGGTCGTCCCTGAGGCGCAAGCCTTTGGGAACCCGCACGGTGCGGGGTTGTTCAAAAAGCACATTCCAGTTTTGTTGAGGTGTGTACAGGGGGGTGACCCAGTTGAGGTTGGCCAGTGGGCCTTTCGGTGTGTAAGCCCCAGAGGGGGCACCATTGCCCACCACCTGAAAACGGACCTCCCCGTCATCCCGGTTCGGGGCAGGTGGTCCTGCATTTCGATAGAAACTGTCGCCCTTTTGCTGCAAAACCTGCTTGAGGTTGGGGGGCAGTTTCTCAAAACGTTGCCATGCCTGATACTGCATGAACCCCACCGTGATCAGGTTGGTGAGCAGCACCACCGCCAGGGTCATCAGGCTGAGTTTGCCTGCGATGCTGTAAATCGAAGGCTTGCGGAATGGAAATTTCAGTGGTCGAGCCACAGTCGGTACCCCACCCCCCTCACGGTTTCCAGCATGCCCACCGCTCCGGTTTGCTCCAGTTTGCGGCGCAGGTTTTTCAGGTGGGTGTCCACCACCCGTTCCAGAGCGTCCGAGTTGGGCAGCGAAGCCTCCAGCAGTTCCGCTCTGGAGCAGGCCCTGCCCGGATGCCTTGCGAGGTATTCCAGCAAGCGAAATTCAGCAGGGGTCAGGTCAAGGCGCAGCCCGTCCATGCGGGCCACCATGGCGTTCGAATCGATTTCCAGCAAGCCAAGACGGATCACACTCTGGGTTTGTTGCTGGGTGCGCCTGAGCACCGCTTTGACCCGCGCAACCACCTCTCTGGGCGAGAAGGGTTTGACCACGTAATCGTCTGCCCCGAGTTCCAGACCCAGCAGTTTGTCGAGGTCTTCGGCTCTGGCGGTCACCATGATCACCGGGGTCAGGTGCTTGTGACGGATGGTTTTCAGCACATCAAAACCACTCAGGCGTGGCAACTGGATGTCCAGAAGCACCAGATCCGGCTGGGCGGCCCGGAACAGGTCGAGGGCCCGTTCGCCATCCATGGCATGCTCGGTGCGGAACCCGTCCCTTCTCAGGTAGGCTTCCATCAGTTCGAGCATTTCGGGTTCATCTTCCACCACCAGAATCAGTGGACTGGTCTTGGTCAACGTTTGCACGGGTGTATTGTGCACCAGAGTTGTGAAGATCCCAACAGTGAAATGTGGAGATTTGATGGAGATCGCAGAAAGGATGCAGCACCATCCCCTTCCCCTGCACTCCGGGAAAACCCTGAGGCATCATTTTCTGTTTCCCAATGGGACCTGCACCGAATTCAAAAACACAAGTTCATATTCCAGAAAGGACTTGATTGATCTCTGGGCCTCTTGATTTCAAAATGTTGTGCCCATGGATGGTTGTCTTTTGCAGGTTTGCCCCTCATCATGAGAACACCATGACGGTCCTGACTGCCCGGCACATCACCCTGATTCAGCGCACGTTCCATGACCTGATCCCACAAGACCCCGAGATGGAAGTGTTCTTCGGAGACATCTTTTACCGGAAACTCTTTGCCATCAACCCCGAGTTGCGTCCCCTCTTTCACATTGGCATTGCCGAGCAAGCCCACCGTCTGGTGACCATGCTGCGCTGGATGGTGGAGCACATCCCTTCTGAGCAGGAATTTCACACGCAGGTGGCCGCTCTGGGCACCCGCCATGTGGGGTATGGGGTGCTGCCCGAGCATTACATGCAGGTTGGAGAGGCCCTGATCTGGGTCTTTCAGGAAACCATGGCCGAGGATTTCACCCCTGAACTCAAGCAGGCCTGGCTGGAGGTTTTTCAGACCATCACCGAAACCATGCAGGGGCAGGAGGCACCCAGATGACCTTGCGTGTGCAGCTTCTGGGGCCTTTCCGGGTGTGGTTTCAGGAAAGTGCACTGCCGGACAAAACCCTCAACCGCAAGAAGGTGCGTTCGGTCTTCAAAATGCTGGCCTTGCACCCGGAGCACCGCCTCCAGAAAGACCGCCTGATCGAGGAACTCTGGGCAGAACTCGAACCCGAGCAGGGGGCCGCGCAGCTGTACAACGCCCTGTACAACCTCCGCAAAGCCTTCCAGCCGTTTCAGGGCATCGAGGTGGGCCTCTCTCGGGGCGAAATTGTGCTCAGTGCAGAGGGGGGCGTGCTGGTGGATGCCCTCGATTTCGAAAAAATCACCCTGACCGCCCTCAAAAGCCGGGCTTTTCAGGACCTCTTGACGGCGGTGAACCTGTGGACCGGAGATTTCAGCCCGGAAGACCTGTACGACGACTGGAGCGAGCCTTACCGCATGCGCTTCACCGACCTGCGCCTGCAACTCTTGCTGGTGCTCGGGGAGGAAGCGCTTCAGCAGGGCAATCTGGACCGGGCACAGCAGGCTTTTTCCAGCGTTCTGGAAGTCTTTCCGGCCAGTGAGGGGGCACATCTGGGCCTGATGCGGATCTGCTTCCTGCTGAAAAACCGGGACCACCTGATCAAACAGCACGAGCGGTACACCACCAGCACTTTTGAAGAACTGGGAGAAGGCCCAGCAAAACACGTTCAGGAAGCCTTCGAATCCATGAAAGCAGAACTGGAAAAAGTGCCTGTGGTCCTGCCCCAGAGCATCACGGTTCAGCTTCCGGGTCGGGCAGCAGAACTTGAGCAGTTGCACACCCTGCACCAGCAGGGGGCCAGACTGATCACCATTGTGGGAATGGGCGGGCAGGGGAAAACCCGTCTGGCCCACACCTTCAGCGAAAGCCTGCACCTGCATTCACTCTTCATCTCGGCGGCCCAATGCAAAACCCTTGAAGACCTGCTGGAACGCCTGCGTCTGGATTTGCAGGTCAAAGAGGAAACCGCCAGTGTGCTGGACGTGCTGCTCTCCAGAGGAAAAGTCCTGCTGGTGCTGGACAACGTCGAGCAAGTGTTGGGTCTGGAAAACTGGTTGCAGCAGGCCCTGGACCGCCTGCCCGAGTTGACGGTGGTCTGCACCTCCCGCAGGACCCTGAATGTGCCTCAGGAAAAGCTGCTGGAACTTCAGGGCCTCAGGGACCGTGACGCCATAGACCTGTTTTGCAGTGTGGCCCGCAAAACCCGCACAGATTTTGTGTGCACACCTCAGGATCAGGAGGTCATCCGAACCCTCTGCCAGCACCTTGGAGGCTCCCCTCTGGGCATCGAACTGGCTGCAGGATGGGTGCGCCTGATGGAGGTGCAAGACATCCTGAACGAAATGCAGGAAGGGCTGGATTTTCTGGATGCAGGCACCCCCAAAAGCCTGATGCAGGTCCTGAAAGGCACATGGGAGCGCCTGAACGAACACGAGCAGGAAGCCCTGAAAGCCCTGAGCACCTTTGCAGAAGGATTCACGGTGCTGCAAGCCAAAAACACCTTTCAGATTCGGCCTCCAGTGCTGCTTTCCCTGTCACAGTTGGGTCTGGTGAACAAACAGGACATGACCCTGAGTTTGCACCCACTGATCCGGCAACTGGCCCGCAGCCACCTTCCAGAGAACAGCCCCCATCTGGAAGCCCATGCCCGGCACCATCTGGAAGTGCTGTCCAGAAACCACCTGATCCTGAACGGTGCAGACCGCCCGGCTTACCTGACCGCTCTGGAACACACCCGGCACATGATGCCAGACGTGCTGCTCGCCATGCAGTACAGCCAGACCCACCTTCCAGAGCTGTTCATGGAAGCCTGTCCTGCTTTCAGTGAAGCGTGCCTGTTTTCTTTTTTGAGCGTCTCGGGTCTTCAGATGCTGCAACAAGCCCAGCAACATCCCAGAGCGGATGTGCAAAGCGTGGTGCACCTGTGCCTCGGGGAAATGCACGTCTGGCTGGGCGATGTCGTCACAGGCCTGGCGTGCATTGAAAAGTGCGATCCCACCCAACTGCCCGAAAGCTTGCGTTTCCGCTGGTACCTGCACCGGGGTCTGATTGCTGAACGCAAAGGGCAATTTCAGGAAAGTCTGGAGTGGATGCAGCAAGGCCTGAACGTCGCCACCACCGAAGCGGCGCAAGGTCGGCTCTACATGCAGATGGGAGACGCTTACGCTGCCAAAAGCCGTTTTCAGGAAGCTTCAGAAGCCTACACCAAAGCAGGCATGCTGACGGTCACCCAGAACAATCCCCGCCTGTATGCCTCATGGATCATGCGGCTCGGGACACTGGCCGGGCGCACCGAAAACTGGTCCACCGCAGAAGAACGTTTCCTGAAAGCCATCGAAGCGTTCAAAGCACTGGAAGACACCGGAAACCTCAACCGGGCCATCAACAACCTGAGCATGGTGTACCTGAACACCGGGCGCTACGAGGAAGCCAGAGATCAGGTGCTGGGTTCTCTGGCACGGGCACGGCTTTTTCACAGTCCGGGCACCCTGACTGCACTGCTGAACAACCTCAGTGTGGCGAGTCTGGCCTGCGGAGACCTGAAAACCGCTCTGGAAAGCAGTCAGGAGTCCCTGAAAATTTGCCGCGAAAGCGGGTTTTCACGGCGCATTCCCTCTTGCTTGCTGCATCTGGCCGACATCCATCTGGCGTCCAGAGAACCCGAACTGGCCCGCATGGTGCACCTTGAAGCCCGTCCGTTGTTTCAGGGCTGGAATCCGCTCAGCCAACTGGACAACCTGATGGGGGCAGCCTGGGCCAGCACCGAACTGGGAGATGTGGCTCTGGCAGAAGAACTCTTGCAGGAGGCCGAATCACTGGTGTCGCAACACCCCTCCAGACTGTTTCGTTTTCTGGCCACCCGAGCCCACCTGCAAACCCGCACAGGCCATCCTGATGGCTTCAAAACCGTGCAGCAGGCACTCAAGACTTGCAACCCAGTCAAAGATGTGCTCTCTCTGGGATGGCTGCTTCCTGCAGTGATGGCCGTTTTGCCCGAGCCGCAAGTCCAATCTTTTGCAAGTCTGCTTTTGGGATCACAGAAGGTGTACTGGCTCCACAAAAAATGGGCTTCACAAATTGGGGCAACTCCAGCAGAAGGCAGTTTTGAAAGCTGGTTGGAACAGGTGCAAGGCACACCGACCAGAACGCAAGCCAACACCTGAAATTCGAGCCACCTCCAGAGCTCAAAACCACCACGCTGAAGGGGTGCAACCCACTGCATCAGCGTGGTTTTTGGATTTGGTCTTCCCTTCAGACGGGACCAAATCCCACAGTAAGGCAACCCTCTGGCTTTCTATGCTGGACGGCAGGAGGTCACCATGCCGTGGAATGAACATGATTATCCGCAATCCTTGAAAAACTTTAATCCTGAGGTGCGCAACAAAGCCGTGGAAATCGCCAATGCCCTGCTGGAAGAGGGCTTTGAGGAAGGAAGCGCCATTGCCATCGCCACCGACCGGGCCGAAGATTGGGCCAAAAACCGGGGCATTCCCATCCGTCAGGATGAAGGCTGACTTTTCTTGCCATGCCCCGCACCAAGCTGAAAGCGTCCAGCACACGCCTGACCACCCCCAACAAGAAGTTTGATTACTCGCTGGATTACCCCAACCTGAACCTCAGGGAGCACCCTGAGCTGTACCGGGTCGGGGTGGGTGAGCAGGGGGTGCTGCTGGTTGAGCCATACAAATCTGAAATTCTGCCCCTCTGGCGTTTCAAAGATCCAGAAACTGCACGTGAGAGCAGCGAACAGATTCACACCCTGTTTTTAAAGTATCTGGCCGACCATGATTTTGTGGGGGCAGACATGGCCCGCAAATTCCTGCAGATGGGTTACACCCGCGCAAGGCGTTACGCGAACCACCGCTCAGGTCGCAAGTACGATCCGAAAACCGGCGAGGTTTTGCCTCTGGAAACCGATCCCGTCAAGGCGGAAGCCGCCGAGATTTTCAAGAAGGTCTGGCACACCGCAAGGGACCATCTGGAGTATCAGGCCCTGCTGAAAGACCACAAAAACCGATATGGCTGAGTGAGGCGTAAATTCACTGAACGGTCACACCCGCTTCCAGACGGTAGCCGTTTTTGACCATGTCTTCTTCCAGATGGTGAATCTGGCGGTAAATCTGATCGGCCCTGGAAAACAGGTTCTCCAGCTCTGGGTCCACAATTTTGAGGTTCTTCAGGATGGTGGGCAGGCGTTCCAACGTGAAATGGCTGCGCACAATTTCTTCAATGCGTTTGCTGGTGTAACGGTAGAAAGCCCGCAAGGTGCGGGTCGGTTCACCCGAGATGCTTTGCAGTTTGAGCCAGATGCCCTTTTTGCCTTCACCTGACATCACTGCGTCCATGAAAGCATTGAGGTGGCGTTGTCTGGACTGCTGCAACAGGAGGGTTTGCACATCATACAGTTCTTGATAGAGGCCTTCATACAGTTCGGCATCTCTTTTTTTCACCACGCGCACATACATGGAAAAAGGAGACTGGAACTTGTGGATGCGCCTTGCAGAGAGTTGCATGACTTGAAAGGCACGGTCACACACCACGCAATCGATGTGGTATGTGGTGATGGGCCCACCTGTTGGATGTTCCGTGGTGCTGGTGGTCACCGTGCTGCGGGAACATGGACAGGGGTACTTGCGTTCATAGATGTGGACCATGATGATACTTTACCTTGTGGAACACAAAAGTAAAGCCTTTGTAAATGAGGTTGGTTTATCTTTGCTTCACTTGTTTTACATGACCGGCCATGATTTCAGTTTTGCCTCAGGGGTTTGATCAAGGGTTTTCAAAGACCCACACTGTGTTTGATAGACAAGTGCATTGATGAATGCAGCGCCTCAAAGTTTTCAATCATCAGCCCCACTTCAGACCCGTGGCAACCGGCCTGAAAACTGCTACGATGGCAAACGGAATTCGAATTGGGAACCGATTTCCACAACACACGTAAAACCCTCTAGGAACTCACACCTCACAGCCTTTCAAAGGATCGGACATGCCGAAAACCAAAATGCCTTCCCGCCCACAGTCGCCCCTCATGAAGTGGCTGCTGCAAGGCCAAAACCAGAACATTGAAGGCCCCTTCGAGGCCGAAAGCAAAGCCGAAAAACACACCCACCCCTGGTACCAGGTGATGTGCCTGACCGGGGTGGACTACTTTTCCACCCTCGGATACCAGCCAGGCATTGCAGCTCTGGCGGCAGGGGCACTCAGCCCGTTTGCCACACTGGTGCTGGTGATCGTCACCCTGTTTGGGGCGCTTCCCATGTACCGCCGGGTTGCCGAAGAATCCCCGCACGGAGACGGATCCATCAGCATGCTGGAAAGGCTGCTCAGCTTCTGGCAGGAAAAATTTCTGGTGTTGATCCTGATTGGCTTTGCCCTGACCGGGTTCATCATCACCATCACCCTGTCGGCAGCGGACGCCACCGCCCACATCATCGAAAACCCTCTGGTGCCCAAATCGCTGGACCATCCGGTACCCATGACCCTGCTCTTGATTGCCCTTTTGGGAGGGGTCTTCCTGAAAGGCTTCAAAGAGGCCATCGGCATCGCCATTTTTCTGGTGGTCTTGTACCTCGGGCTCAGTGGGGTGGTCATTGTCGAAGGCTTCTACAACATGTCCCAGCACCCCGAGTACTTCCAGAACTGGACCGAGCGGGTGTTCCAGTCCCACAACTGGTGGTCCGTTTTTGGAACCAGTTTGCTGCTGTTTCCTTACCTGGCTCTGGGGCTCTCGGGATTTGAAACCGGCGTGCTGGTGATGCCCCAGATTCGAGGCAAAGCCGGGGACACCCCTCAAAAACCCACCGGGCGCATTCAGAACGGCAAGAAATTGCTGACCGGCGCAGCCGTGATCATGAGCGTGATGCTGCTCTGTTCAAGCATCGTCACCACCATGCTGATTCCAGCAGCAGAGTTCCAACCCGGCGGAGAGGCCAACGGGCGCGCTCTGGCTTACCTTGCCCACGAGCACTTCAGCACCTGGTTTGCCACCCTGTACGACATTTCGACCATTCTGATCCTGTGGTTTGCAGGCTCCAGTGCCATGGCCGGCCTCCTGAACATCGTGCCCCGCTACCTGCCCAAATACGGCATGGCCCCCGAGTGGACGCTGGCCAGCCGTCCTCTGGTCCTGATTTTCACCACCATTGCTTTTGTGGTGACCATCATCTTCAAAGCCGATGTGAACGCACAAGCCGCCGCTTACGCCACGGGCGTGCTGGCCCTGATGGGTTCCGCTGCGATTGCCACCACCCTGTCTGCCAAACACAAAAAGCAGAAACTGCTCACCTTCTTCTTCGGGCTGGTCACGGTGGTTTTTGCCTACACCATCGCGGTCAACGTCTTCAAAGACCTCGGGGGTCTGAAAATCGCCGGGTTCTTCATCGTGCTGATCACCATCACTTCCCTGATTTCACGGGTGTTCCGGGCCACCGAACTCCGGGTCACCGAAGTCACTCTGGACGCCGAAGCCATGCGTTTTGTGCGTGAAGAGGCCCGCCACAACCACGGCAGAATCCGCATCATTGCCAACCGCAAGAACGCCGGAGATGAACGCGAGTACCGCCTGAAAGAAGCGCAGGTCCGCGACGACACCCACATCCCCGAGGACGATGTGGTGCTGTTTCTGGAAGTCAGCATCGATGACGCTTCCGACTTTGCACACCGTCTGGATTTGCAGGGGGTGCAAGTGGGACCGCACCGCATTTTGCGGGGCACCAGTTCCAGCATTCCCAACGCTCTGGCGGCCTCCCTGCTGCACATTCGCGACCAGACTGGACGGATTCCGCACATTTACTTCGGCTGGACCGAAGGGAACCCGGTCTTGTACCTCCTGAGGTTCATCCTCTTCGGAGAAGGAGACATTGCCCCAGTCACCCGGGAAATCCTGAGAAAAGCCGAACCCGATCCCCAGCACCGTCCTTACGTGCACGTCGGAGGTTGAAGCCTTCACCGTTGGAGTTTGCTCTTGCAATTTGAGCGGCAAGCACTTCATACTCAAGAAGCCCCTATTTGAATCGATTGGAGAAACCGCTGGAAGTCCAGAGGCCTCCTGAAAATGCCCGGAGTTGGTCCGGGCATTTTGCTTTTTGCGGTTTTGCTTTTTGCGGTTTTGATTTTCGAACAGTGTTCATTGAAACGTCCATTGAAACACCCTGAAAGGTTGCAGATGTCTGCATTCTGCTTGAGAACTTGCACCCATTGAAGCTGAAAAAGAAACCCATCCTCATGGCTGTGCACCTTTTTTGAGGGTTTTCCTTCACCCTGAAAGAAATCAGAAAAGCCAGAGTGGCCTGCAAGCTGTCCCATCCCGAAAAACCTTGAAAAGAAAAAACAACGCCTGAAAACATTCCAGGGGTTTTCCTTCGTTCCCGCTTCCAGAACATGCAAGTCCAGCATGATGCCGAAGAATTTCCGCAATGGGGTTACACTGCAAAAGCAAACTTCAATTCAGACACCCATCTCCACCGGACTGCACCTGCACCGGGCCGTCCCTTTCGTGCCACGCGAAGTTTGCCTTCGGAGGAACACATGAGAAAACACACCCTTGTTTTGCTTGCTCTGGCTGCTGCAGGAAGCGCACAGGCCGCCACCCTCACCGTCAGTTGCTTCACCAACATGAATCAGGCCATCGAAGCCGCCATTCCCCTCTGGAAAAAACAGCACCCCGATGTGGACATCAAAGTCAGTGCTCTGGCCTACGGCGACCACCACAACGGCCTGACCACCGCTCTGGCCTCTGGAAATGGTGCCGGAGATGTGGCCTGCGTCGAGGTGGGCTTTGTGGCCAAATTTGGTGAGTCCGGCGGTCTGGAAGACCTGCTGAAAGCCCCTTACAACGCCAAGCAATACCAGAGCAAAGTCACGGGTTATGCGTGGGCACAATCCACCAACCCGGATGGAGGCATGTACGTGTTCCCAGCAGACATTGCCCCCGGCACCCTGTTCTACCGTGCGGATGTGCTGCAAAAAGCTGGCGTCACCACCTCTGCCCTCACCAAAAGCTGGGACAGTTATCTGGACGCTGGCAAGAAAATCAAAGACAAAACCGGCGCATATCTCCTCCACAACGCAGGATTTCTGGCACAGGCCTACATCCGTGCCCGGGTGGAAAGCGGAGAAAGCCTGTACTTTGATGCCAAAGGGCAGCCCCTTCTGAACAGCCCACGTTTCGTGCAGGCCCTGACCCTCGCCAAGAAAGCCCGCGACCTGAAACTCGATGCCAACATCGCCGAATGGTCTCCCGAGTGGACCGACATGCTGAACAAAGGGCAGATTGCCACCCAGCCTTTCGGTGCATGGTTCGAAGGCACCATGCGTGGCATGGTCCCCGAGACCGCAGGCAAATGGCGTTCCATCGACCTGCCCGAGCAAAGTTACGCCACCTGGGGCGGCAGCTTTCTGGCGATCCCCAAGCAAAGCAAAAACAAAGCTCTGGCGTGGGAATTCCTGAAATTCTTTGCCCTGAACAAAGAGGTGCAACTGAACTCCTTCAAAGTGAACAGTTCCCTCCCCTCCCTGAAATCCGCTCAATCGGATGCACTGTTCCGTCAACCTGTGGATTTCCTGGGTGGTCAGGTGGCCCGTCCCATGTGGGTGCGTGCTGCAAACAAGGTGAAAAGCGTGGAATCCCACCGCTTGGAGTCGGTGGCCAGTGACGCTTTCACCGCGGCCCTCAATCAAGTTCTGAACGATGGAAAGTCCATTAAAGCTGCTCTGGACGATGCACAAAACCAACTGGTTCGCAGGCTGAACCGCTGAAAACAGAGCCAGATTCCAATGGATTTATTGGCCCCGAGGAGATCTCGGGGCTTTTTGATTGCAACCAGAGAGAGCCTTCCGCATTCAGCAGTCAGCCAGTAAGGAAGGTTTTCTTTCTGCCTTTTGAGCTTAAATCTGAGTGGCTTTCCATGGTCGTTTTTGTTTTTTCTATTGCCAAAAGCCTCAGGATGGTCTTTTTGCTGACAGCTGAGGGCTGACCGCTGAAAGCTTTTTCCGATGACATGCCAGAGGTCAGACGTTGCACGGACCCCCACATCCTGTGCCAGAGTCCATTTGTCTTCATCTCTGGGGAATACCATGGGAGGATGTTGCGCCCTCCTTCCGTTTCCAATGGCAAACCCGCACCACTGGGCCGCCAGAGTTTCTCTCAATTGCAGCGTTTGTTGAAGTACGCCAGACCCTACATGACCGGTCTGGTGGTGGCAGGGGTGGCCAGTCTGGTGTCCACCGCTTTCAATTTGATGTTCCCTCAACTGGTGGGTCGCCTGATTGACGCTTCTTTTCTGGAAGCCAACTTGAACCAGCTGAACCGCATCCTGCCCATTTTGCTGGGGGTTTTTGCAGGTCAAGCGGTGTTCACAGGGGTGCAGAATTACCTGATTGCCCGGGCCGGAGAAAGCGTGGTGGCAGACCTGCGCAAAGGGCTGTACCAGCACCTGCTGGGCCTCTCTTCAAAGTTCTTTGAGAACAACCGGACCGGAGACATCACCAGTCGGCTCACTTCGGACATTTCCACGGTGCAGTCGGTGGTGTCCACCACACTGGTGCAGGTGTTCACCATGCCAATTGTGCTGCTGGGCACGCTGGCGATTTTGTTTTTCACCAACTGGAAGCTGTCCCTGTTGATCCTGTCGGTGGTGCCTGCGGTGGCTCTGGTGGCCCGCATGCTGGGGAAACAAATCCGGCAGATGTCCAAAGCTTTTCAGGATCAGGTGGCCAAAGCGAACGCCCACGCCGAAGAGACCCTCTCTGGGGTGCGGGTGGTGCAGTCTTTCACCGCAGAAGCCTTCGAAGCCAGCCGTTACAACACCCTGATCGGGGCTTCTCTGAAAGTGGCCCTGAAGCGCGGCATGATCAGCGCTGTGCTGGGACCGATCATCCTCTTCTCGCTTTTCACGGCACTGGCTCTGGTGCTGTGGTACGGAGGGCGTCTGGTGGCCACGCAAGAAATCAGCCCCGGCCAACTGCTGACTTTTGTGCTGTACACCTTCAACATCGCGGGAACGGTGGGCACCCTGACCAGCATCTTCGCGCAAGTCCAGAGCGCTCTGGGGGCCTCCAGCCGAATTTTTGAATTGATGGACACCCAGACCGACCTGCCCGATCCTGCCCATCCCAAAGTGTTGGCCCATGTGACCGGCACCGTGAAATTTGAGGGGGTCAGCTTCGGATATGGGGACCGGGGTGAGGTGCTGCACAACCTGAATTTGCAGGCCAGCAGCGGTGAAGTGGTTGCCATCGTTGGCCCGAGCGGTTCAGGCAAAAGCACCTTGGTGTCCCTGATCCCGAGGTTTTACGACGTGACAGCTGGCCAGATTTTGCTGGACGGCACCGACATCCGCGAACTGGCCTTGCAGGATTTGCGAAACCAGATTGGCATTGTGCCTCAGGAAACCCTGCTGTTCTCTGGGAGCATCACCGACAACATCCGCTATGGGCACTTCGATGCTTCCGAAGAACAGGTCTTGCAAGCTGCGCAGGCCGCCAACGCCCATGAATTCATTCAGCGTTTCCCTGAAGGGTACCAGACGGTGGTCGGAGAACGGGGCGTCAAGCTCTCTGGAGGCCAGAGGCAGCGCATTGCCATTGCCAGAGCGCTCCTCAAAAACCCAAGGCTTTTGATTCTGGACGAGGCCACCAGTTCTCTGGACTCCGAATCGGAAACACTGGTGCAAGAGGCCCTCAACACCCTGATGCAAGGCCGTACCACCTTTGTGATTGCCCACCGCCTGTCCACCATTCGCAACGCTGACCGCATTCTGGTGCTGGATCAGGGACGCATCGTGCAGGAAGGCAAACACGAAGAATTGCTGGCTCTGGGGGGACTGTACCGGGACCTGTACGAACTGCAATTCAAGAACAACCCTTACCTTGCTTGAACAGGTGTCCATCAAAGAATCATAATGACCAGAGACATGTCCAGTTGTCAGCACATCAAGGGACAGTGAACACAACATGGAAAACCAGAATGTCCTTTATGATCTGAAAAACCTGTACCGAATCTTTGATCATCTTGATGGATTGATCGATGCTCCTCAGTACCCGACAAGTTTGGGGAACAAAAGCTGAAGGCCTTCCAGTAAAGCCCACAATGGCTTCCTGAATAACTCCAGCAGCAGAGAAATCCCCACCCGAAAGACACTCCGGGCCAAACGACCATGTTTCTTTTTTGGAATCTGAACCCTTTCGCCCAGTTTCACCGCCCACACGAACACCACTGCCAGTAGGCACACCAAACGTTCCAGGTGCCGAGCATCCGTCATGTGGGTGTTCTCCAGCCGAAAACCCAGAGACTTGAGGTTCTTGAAAAGACATTCAATCCGGAACCTTTTCAAATAACGTTCAAGCAAAAGGCCATCTGGAACGTTGGAAATCAC
>NZ_JQKG01000019.1 GCF_000745915.1 Deinococcus misasensis DSM 22328 | reverse complement strand
CCCCCCACCCTGAGTGTCACGAGCCCCACCGAAGGCCAGAGTTTTGCTGCAGGAGCAAGCATCAACATGGCTGCGACAGCCACGGACAGCGATGGGGTGGCGCGGGTGGACTTCTACATCGATGGGGTGCTCAAGCTTTCTGACACCACTGCACCTTACAGTTACACTGCCACCGGGGTGTCCTCTGGAAGCCATGTGGCACGGGTGGTTGCCGTGGACACCAAAGGAGCGGTGACGGGGATCAACCGGAATTTCACGGTGCAAGCGGTGGTGACAGGAACCTGTAAGGTGGTGTACACCAAGCAGAACGACTGGGGCACCGGAGCGACCATCAACCTGGACATCTCCAACACCGGGACCACTGCCGTGAACAACTGGACCCTGGCGTTCAACTTCTCGGGCACCGAGAAAATCCGGGACTTCTGGAATGCCACCATCACCCAGAGTGGTCAGGGTGTGAGCATCAAACCGTTGAGCTGGAACAGCACCATCAATCCCGGGCAGACCGTGCAAGTGGGCTTCAACATTGATTACACCGGCAGTGCTTCTGTGCCTGCCAGCTTCACCCTCAACGGTCAGACCTGCACCAAATAACTGAGATTCTCTCTCTTGATCAAAAGGGCGGCCCAAGGACCGCCCTTTTTGCTGGATTGTGGACTGCAAGAAAGGCTTTCTGGCTACAATGAAAACATCTTCATGCAGATGCAGGAGTCCTCTTGAATCCCTCCCATTCATCCACCTTGAAAATCATGCCAGATTATTTTTGCTGGCCCCTGTGGCGCTCTGAAAACGGAATGTATGACAACCTCCACCCAGAGGAACTGGGCTTCCCTGCCCACTTGTGTGAGGCCCTGATTCAGTGGTCAGAAGAATTTGACGCCATCCTCAATCAGGACGATCCAGCCCGATCTGATTTTCCAAGTCCTGAAGCAAAAACCGCTTTTGTGGAAACAGGGATGCGTCTTGCTCAGGAAGTCAAAGCTCTGGTGCAGGACCGTCATGTGGTGCTGTACTTTGACCTTCTGCAAAACAGGGCATTTGAAGTGCACATCAAACAGCCTTGACCCCAAAAGGGGTCAATCCAACTGCACAATTTCTTCGTGGTAAAGCCCGAGTTTTTGCAACTCTTGCAGCACCTTCTTGCGGTTTTTCAGCGTGAGTGCCTGCACAAACTCCGGATTGCGGGTCATGGTGACCAGATACCAGAAGTCGCCCCAGACCTCCAGACCCATTTCCCGTTTCATGATCAGGCTGAACCTTTTCCATGCCGGCAAAGAGAGGTCTTCCAGAGGGGCAATGTAATGGGAGTAACCATCAAAGACCTCTCCTGAGCGAACGGTGCGCTGGTAGTTTTTGTGCTCCTGTGGGGTCAGTTTTTCCAGAGCACCAGCACCACAAAACTGGGCAGGCAAGCCTGAGTAGGTGTCCCGACAACGGATTGGGCGGTCCCCATACAGGGTGCATCCCCCACTTTTCTTGTCCAACAACGGACAGAATCCCACGAACTTGCGGTGGTTTTCGGCATACTCGTCGGAGTTTCGGCTTTTCTGGGCATTGATCCACACCTTGTGGGCATGGCGCTGAACTTTCAGAAACTGCTCCTCTGAAAGGCTTTCTGAAATGGTGAGGGCTTCTGCCCAACTGATGCGGATGGGCATGTCACAGCACTTGAAACAACCGGCCTGACAGTAAATGCGCCCACCCTGAGCGGTGTAGCCTTCAATCCAGTCCCGGGCGTGCTCATCGTATTTGCGGTAGGCTTTGCGAACTTCTTTGGTGATGTTTTTGTGGTCCACAGGATCCTCGGAAACAGGCAGCAGACAGGAGATCCTGTCTGCCGTCTTGGCTTCTTTCAATGTAACCCGATCTTCCCTGCCAGAGTCTGACAGACGCTTTTAATGTTTGAAGATCAGGGTGCTTTTGACCACCTGCACAATTTCCTGATGGATGGCCTCAGCAGAGCGGGTGGCATCGATGACGTAAAAACGCTCGGGTTCGGCAGCAGCGAGGTTGAGGAACCCTTCACGGACCCGCTCGTGGAATTGGAGGTCTGCTTGCTCCAGACGGTCAAACTGACCTCTGGATGCAGCCCTTTCCAGCCCGATGCGGGGTTGCAGGTCCAACAAGAAGGTCAGATGGGGCCTGAGGCCTCCTGTGGCTTCCCATGTCACATCCTGCAAGAAACGCAGATCGAGCCCCCTGCCAAACCCCTGGTAGGCCAGACTGGAATCAAAATAGCGGTCACAGAGCACCACATGGCCTTCTTGCAGGGCTGGCCGGATGACTTCCCGAACCAGTTGGGCACGGCTGGCACTGTAAAGCAGAAACTCCGTGAGGGGTTCAATGTGCAGTTCCACATCTTCCAGCACAATCTGACGGATTTTGTTCCCGGTGACCGTTCCGCCGGGCTCCCGGGTCTGGGTGATCTGGTGCCCGAGGGTTTGCAGCACCTCCGAGAGCAACTTGATCTGGGTGCTTTTGCCTCCCCCCTCGGGGCCTTCAAAGGTGATGAACATGCTTCAGAGGCCTGTGGGCAGGTGAATGAACTGCCATGGGAGGTTGAAAGTGTCTTCCAGTTTGGCCGCCAGAGCACGCACCCCGAAGGTTTCGGTTTCGTAATGGCCTGCATAAATCACGTTCACGCCGTACTCAAAAGCATCGTGGAAATGCTGGTGTTTGGGTTCTCCGGTCACAAAGGTGTCCAGCCCCATCGCAGCAGCCAGAGGAATGCTGTCTGAAGCAGCCCCCGAGATCACACCCACTTTTTTGACAATGCCTGCCCCTCCACCGTGAACCAGACAGATTTCGCCAGTGGTTTTCTGGATGCGATCGGAAAAGTCCTGCAATTCCAACTCGAAAGGCAGTTCTCCCCAGAATCCGATGCTTTTGCCAGCCCAATCCCCAAAGGGTTGCAGCTCACGCAGGTTGAGGGCTCGGGCCAGCATCACATTGTTGCCCACCTCGGGGTGTGCATCCAGAGGGATGTGCATGGCATAGATGCTGAGGTCCCCTTCCAAGGCTTTCTGGATGCGTTTCTTCATGGGACCGGTGACCATCTGGGGTTTGCCCCAGAACAGACCGTGGTGGGTGATCAGGATGTCTGCGCCAGAATCCACAGCCTCTTCGATGGTTCTCAAGGAAGCATCGACGGCCACAGCCACTCGGGTCACTTCGTCTTTGCCTTCGATCTGAAGGCCATTGTTGCTGACATCTTTGTAGTCAGAGATGCGCAGGTAAGTGTTCAGCCATTGGACAAGTTCGTCTCGGTGCATAGCAGAGTACAGTTTACACCCCGCATGCAGGTGCAACGTCCCATGGATGCTGCGGAGGGATTGGGCGGCCTTGCCGAGAGCCGAGCGGCCCAGCGCGAAACGTGCCGCCACGTGAGCGCGTAGTGGGGCCAAGACAGAGCCGAGAGCCGAGAGCCGAGAGCCGAGAGCCGAGAGCCGAGAGCCGAGAGCATCGTGCTGTACCTCTAGAAAATCGTCAAGGGGCTGTAAGGGCGAGCGTGCAGAGGGACCAAATTGCGGTCCTTCGTTTTGCACAAGAAGGCGTGCCTCGCCCTCATTGCTTTAGCAAAAGCTTTTTTTGCCTTCTGCCTTTTGCTTTCTGCCTTGGCTCTATGTGCCCTCGGCTCTCGGCCCTCGGCTCTCGGCTCTGTCTTGGACTTTTTTGCCCTCGGCCTCTGCTTACTTCTTGGTCTCAACCGCCAGAGCAATGTACCCTTCGACCAGTTTCACAATCACAGGGTTGTGGGTGTGCACGCCGTGGGGTTCGCGGTCTCCGCCAAAGTGGGCCACAATGGCGGCTTCTCCGTCACGGGCCACCAGAAAAGCCCGCTGTCCGCTCCTGGCGATGCTGGGCAACTCTGAAACTTCTGCACGCACCACCTGAACCCCTCTGGAGGTCTGGTTTTCCAGAGCGTCCAGCAATGGCTCGCTGCCTGCCAAGTGCACGCTCTTTTTGGCGTTCTCCACAAGGTTTTCGGCCAGAGATTTGATGGCAATTTCGCCAATCAGAGGGTAAACGGCCTCTGGAGCAGGATCGGGGGCAAGGCGGGCCAGTGAACGATCAAGGTTTTCGATGCGTTCATTGAAAGAACGTCTGGAACGGTCCATGAACTCTCTGGCACTCAGGGGGCTGTACTCCAGCGGGTTTTGCTGAACGCGGGTGGCGAGGCCCCTGGCTTCAAGGCGTTCAAGGGTTTCATAGATTTTGGGTCGGGGAATCTGGGCTTGTCTGGCGATGCGGGCTGGAGCGGCGCGTCCAAGGGCCAGAAGTGCGGTATAGGCTTTGGATTCGTATTCGGTCAGGCCAAGGGCCTGCAAATGGATGGCAGCATTCATGGCTTACAGTGTACTACCCATAGAGTAACATATCCAGACCTTGACATTTTGAATCAAAGCTGTGCTTGCAGCAAAACCAAAAAAGAGGAGGGGATTCCCTCCTCCAAAAGACATCCTTGAAAATTACTTGAGGACTTCCAGAGCTTTCTTGAGAATGGAGTCACCAGTGAGGTCCAGACGGCTGCCATTTGCAGTGTTGGGCTGCTTGCGCTCTCCAACCTGGGTGTAGGTGAATTTGCCGTCTTTGTCTGCGGTCAATTCCAGCTCTTTGCCACCGATGGTCATTTTGATTTTTTCGCCGGGGGCTGCACCTGTGCCTTCAAGGGTCACCACTTTGGGGAAACGGTTGTCTTCGACAGCCACATCCGGAGTGATGCCTTTCTTGTGGATGCTGGTGCCTTTGGGGGTCAGCCATTCATTGGACACCAGAGACAGCTTGCCTCCGTCTGGCAGGTCACTGATCACATCCTGAGCCACACCTTTACCGAAGGTTTTCTCACCGATCACCTGTGCACGGCCATTGTCTTGCAAGGCTCCAGCCACGATTTCAGAAGCAGAAGCGCTGTTGCGGTTGACCAGCACCACCATCTTGCCTGTGAAATCGGTCTTGGCAGCTTTGGCAACCCCATAGCAGGTGCTGTCAAAGGCATTGCCCGGCACGGTTTCTTTGCCTGTGCGGTCTTTGAGGGACACAATGTTGCCTTTGCTCAGGAAAGCATCTGCCACATAAATGCCACCACACAACAAGCCACCACCGTTGTCACGCAAATCCAGAATCAGTTTGGAGACTTTTTTGTCGTTCATGGATTTGACGGCCTGATCCATCTGATCGAAAATCTGGCGGTTGTAGAACGTGCGGACCTGCAGGTACCCCACATTGCCGGGCAGAATTTCGGTGTAGATGGCGTAATCGGTGATCTGCTTGCGGGTGATTTCGAAAGTCAATTCTGCAGTGCCACGCTGGATCAGCAATTTGACTTTGGTGTTCTCTGCACCACGGATTTTGCGCACCACATTGTTGAGGGTCAGTTTGCTGACGTCTTCCCCATCCACCTTGACGATTTTGTCTCCGACCTGCAAACCGGCTTGCTGTGCAGGCATCCCGAGCATCAGTTCAGTGATGGAAGCACCTGTGCCATCCGAGTTGGTGGGGGTCAGGGTGGCCCCGATGCCAAAGAACTTGCCTTCCAGTTCTTGCTGGTCAAACTGGTTGTCCTCTGGGGGGGTGTAGTAGGTGAACTGGTCATTGAGTGCACCAATCATGCCAGAGATGGCCCCTTCCCAGAGTTTGCGCTCTTCGACAGGGGTCAGGTACTCGCTCTTGATGGCGTTGTAGATTTCGCGGAAGGTCTGCTCCTGAGCAGAACCACCTGTCTGGGTGCTGCTCTGGTAAGACCGGAGCTGTGCGTAGCCGATGGCCAGCGTGGAGGTCACTCCCAGCAGAACCAGAGCAATTTTGCCATTGGGTTTCATGCTCAAAAGTTTACCCCAGTCCAATGAAAAACAAGTGTGGTTTCGCAGATGTTTGAAGCAGGGATGAGGTCCAAATTGTAGCGGTGCCATCTGTGCATCCTTCCCAAAAAGGATGCATGTTCATGCAGTCCCTCCTCACCTGCCACCTTTTGAAGGTGTAACCTTGAAACGTTGTTGCGTTTTCTGAACATCTTCATGGGCTCTCACGTCCCAGAGAACAGGTTTCCAGTATGCTTACTATGAATGTCTGTTCTGGCACAAAACGCAGTTGCGCTTCACCCATCTTCTTGCTTCAGTGGCCTGTTTTCCACACAGGACAGGCCCTTCAAAAGGTCCACATGATCCAACTCAACCACGTCAGCCTTGAATATCCGGTCACCCGCACCCTCGCCCTTGATGATGTGAACCTGCACATCCGCAAAGGTGAATTCGTTTACCTGATTGGTCGCAGCGGTGCAGGCAAAAGCAGCGTCATGAACCTGATCCTGAAACGCATCAGCCCCACCAGAGGGCAGGTCCTCATCAACGATGAACCCCTGTCCAAATACAGGGGGGGCAAAGCCTCCATTCACAGAAGGCGGATCGGCATGATCTTTCAGGACAACATGCTTCTCCCCCATTTCAGTGTGGAAGACAACATCGCTCTGGCCCTGCGGGTCACCAACGTTCCCCAGAAAGACTGGCACGGGCGCATCACCAATGCCCTGAAAATGGTCAGCATGGAACACAAACGCAGCGCTTTGCCCATGCAACTTTCTCTGGGCGAGCAGCAACGTGCCGCGATTGCCAGAGCCATCGTGACCAGCCCACCGATCATTCTCGCCGATGAGCCCACAGGAAACCTTGACCCTGAAATCAGCGTGGAAATCATGAAACTGCTGCAGCAAATCTGTGTGCGTGGGGCAACTGTGGTGGTGGCCACCCACGCCAAAGAACTGGTTGAGAACTTCCGCCACCGCACCATCACCTTGCGCAAAGGCAAAATCGTGCGTGACGATCCTTACGGGGGGTATGCCCTGTGATGTACCACCTGAAACAGATGTGGATTGCGGTTCGGGGCACCCTGACCGCGACTTTTGCCACCCTGAGCACCATGACCATCACTCTGGCGGTGCTTGGAGCGGTGATTCTGCTCACCATGAACCTGGAGCGCAACCTGCTGAAACTGGAATCCGAAGTGGAAATCGGGGTGTTCATCCAGACCGGTTCCACTCTGGATTCGGTGGCCCTGTCCATCCAGACCCAGTACGGCGCCCTGATCAAAGAAGCCAAACTGGTCACCAAAGATCAGGCCATGCAGGAAATGAACGAGCTTTACCCTTCATTCAAAGAAGCAGAAGGTTTGGTTGAAAACCCCCTTCCAGACACCCTGCGACTGAAGCTCAAAGACCCTCAGGACACCAAACGGGTGGCAGAAGCGATCAAAACCTTTCCAGGTGTGGAATCCGTGGAATACGGTCAGGGCACCATCGACCAGAGCATCAACCTGATCCGCACCCTGCGCACCGGCGGATGGGCTCTGGTGGCCGTGCTGATCCTCAGTTCCTTCTTCAACATCCTGAACGCCGTGCGTGTGGCGATGTACGCCAGACGTGAAGAAATCAATGTGATGCGCCTTCTGGGGGCCACCCGCCGTTTCATTCGTGCCCCTTACCTGATTGAAGGGGTGCTGCTGGGCTTGCTCTCCAGTGCAGTGGCCTGCATCATTCTGGTGCCCAGTTACGTGAGCCTCGTGGACAACCTGCAAAACACCGTGCCCTTTCTGGCCCTTGTGACTGAACCCGTGCGGGTGCTGCAGTCTCTGGCTGGACTGTTCCTGTTCGGACTGGGCATTGGGGCCGCTGGAAGCTGGTTCGCCTCCAACCACTACCTCAGGGAAATGGAATGATGAAAAAGACCCTGCTGCTGACGTTGCTGCTGGTCTCGGGCGCATTTGCCCAGAGCAACCAGCAGTTGCAGAACCTGGAAGAAAAACTCCGGCAGGCCCGCATCATCCGCGAACAACAACAACGCCGTCTGGATGACCTGAAACTGGGCTTGCAAGCCCTGAGCATTCAGGAACAGACCGCTCTGGGCACCCTCGGTGATGTGAATTCCAGACTGCAAAAACTGGAAAAAGAACGCCAGAGTGTGGAAAAAGACATCGACTTCAAGAAAGCCCAGATTGCCAACCTCGACAGCCAGCTTGAAGTCACCGATGCAAGGAACGCCCGCCTGACCACACAGGTTCAAACCATGATGGTCACCCTGTACCGGGAAAAAAGCAACCTGTACATTGAGCTGCTGGGTCAGGAGAAGAATTTTTACGATGTTCTGATCCGCAGGCATTACCTGGACATCCTCAGCAAACAGGACCTCTCGGTCATTGAAGACCTCAAGAAAACCAAAAAACAACTGGCCGACCAGAAAGCCCAGCTTGCCAAACTGTCTGCAGAATTGAACACCCTGCAAGCCGACCTGATCAAAAAACTGGACGCTGTGAAGGCCGAAAAAGCCAAACAGCAACAGGCGATCCGTGCCCTCAAACAGACCAAAGCTGGACAGCAAGCTCTGGTCTACCAGACCAGTGAGGCAGCGGTGCAAACCCAGCAGGACATCGCCAACATCTTCAACAGCATCCTGAATGAGCGTGCCCGCATTGAGGCCGAGCGTCGCAGGCGTGCTGAAGAAGAACGGCTCAGGCGTGAAGCCGAACAACGCCGTCTGGCCGAACAAAAAGCCCGACTCGCCCAGCAGCAAAAACTGGCCCGCATCAAAGCCGAACAGGACCGCATCAAAAAAGAACAGGCAGCCATTCAAGCCCGAGAAACCCAGCTCAAGCAGCAAGCCGCTGTCAGTGCCAAGAACAATGCTCCCCTCCCCACCAGCGTTGGAGCCCTCACCTTCCCCCTCAAAGGCGGACGGATTGTGGTTCCGTATGGTCGGAATGGGCAGCTGTCCACCAGCATTGCTGGAGGTCAGGCCAATTCCCCTGTGGTCGCTGCCGCAGAGGGGCGCGTCATCAGCATCACGGTGAACCCCAACCTCGGGACCCTGATCATGATTGCCCACAACGATGCAGGCACCCTATACACCATTTACAGCGGCCTGCAAAGCCCAACGGTCCGTGCAGACCAAAGGGTGTCCAGAGGCCAACTGATCGGCTACACCGGAGGAAGCCCGGTCAGCGACCCCAACACCTTTGATTTCTGGGTGGCGGTGCAAAACGGCTCGGGCAAACCTTCATACATCTCGCCCGGATTCTGAACAAGGGTCCCAGAGCTGTCACTGCCTCTGAAACCCTGCAAATTCCTATTGCCAGAGCCCGATCTGTTTGCTAGACTTGAACGTGCTGCGTTTGTCAAAGTTGGCTGCTGGGACATGCGCTACAAAAAGCCCAACCCTCACCACCCATCCAAAAGAGGAAAAGAACATGGTTAAAATTCGCTTGTCTCGCTACGGTTCCAAACACAACCCCCACTACCGCATCGTCGTCGCCGACGCACGTCGCCCCCGTGATGGTGGTTACATTGACAACCTGGGTCACTACGACCCCCGCAAAACCAGCGAGAACTACCTCGTCGTGAACGTGGAAAGCGCCCGCGAGTGGCTCAAGAAGGGTGCTCAACCCACCCTGACCGCCAAGCGCCTGCTGAAAGCTTCCGGCGTTTACAACCAGTAATCGAAAACAAAAGAGAAGACCCGAGCATGCTCGGGTCTTCTCTTTTGTTGCAGAAGGCAGAAAGCAGAAGGCTTTGGTCTGCACTGGAATGGTGGTTCCAGAAAAACAGCAAGTTGTAACAGCACAAGCCCCATACCGGATTTTCCCACATCCTTCAGGGATCAAAAACCTGTTGGTGGTTTTTTGCCTTTTGCCTTCTGCCTTTTGCTTTCTGCCTTCTGCACCTGCACAGCACCTCCCCTTTTCCTGATAGAATTTGCATATCATGCGAGACCTGGCAGAAGTCGTGAAATACCTTGCGCAAAGCGTTGTCGACCACCCCGAGAGCGTGGTCGTGAAAACCAAACGCGGTCCAGAGACCACCTACTACATTCACGTTCATGACGGCGAAGAAGGCCGCATCATTGGCAAGAACGGACGGGTCATTCAGGCCATCCGCACCATCGCCCGTGGCCTGAACACCAACCGCAACCGGGTTCAGGTGGACCTGAGCACCAAAAAATAACCCTTTTCCACTCTGGAAGTGCAAATCCCCTTGATTCAAAGGGGATTTTTTGTTGCAAGCCAGAGCAGTTAGGCCAGATGAAGCATGTCAACGGTGCAGGTCATGCCTACAGTCAATGCATGGATTTTTCAGAAATGTTCTTGCACGTCAAAACCGCTCTCGAAGACACGTTTCAAGCTGTGGACCTGTGGTTTGAGCAGCCTGAAAAGGTGTTGTCTTTCCAACCCACTGAAGGTTGGAGTTCAGCAGAAGTGCTGGAACACATCGCCCTCACCAACCATTACCTTTTGATGCTGATTGACAAAGCTGCGGTCAAAGCCAAAAAGAACCTCCAGCAACTGGATCTGGAGGATTTGCTTCAAGCACCCAAATTTGATATGGAAAAATTGCAGGATGTCGGCCAGCACGGAGCTTTTGTCTGGATTAGACCGGAACACATGATCCCTTCTGGCACAGCCGATTTGACAGAGGTCAGAAAAACCATTCGTTCACAGGTGGACCGTTGCTTGCAGCACCTGCATGACCTCTCTGGCGGAGAAGGCCTCTTGTACACCACCACCATGACGGTGAATGGTCTCGGTAGACTGAATGTCTACGAGTACCTTTATTTTGTGGCGATGCACGCCAGAAGGCACGTCACACAGATGGAAAACAATCTATGCAGGCAGCAATCTTGAAAGGGCCTTTCACTTAAACTCCAGAGGAAGCCCAAACCTGCCGCCCTCCCCTTTGATTGTAAGGAGCACCCATGGACCGCAACTTGCTTGGCAACCACGTGATCACCCAGATTGGTCTTCTTGTGCATAACATCGAAACGGTGTCCCAGACGTATGCCGATTTTTTTGGCATCGAGAAACCTGCATGGTTCTGGACCGACCCCATCGACAAAGCCCAGACCGAGTACCGTGGGCAACCTTCAGAGGCCCGGGCCAAACTGGCTTTCTTTGACATGGGCTCTTTGCAACTGGAACTGATCGAACCAGACCACAACCCGAGCACCTGGAGGGAGTCTCTGGACCAGAACGGTGAAGGGGTGCATCACATTGCATTTGTGATTGAAGGGATGAAAGAAAAAGTCGCTTTGCTGGAGCGAAACGGCATGCCTTTGTTGCAAAAAGGCGAGTACACCGGAGGCCGTTACGCCTATCTGGACACCCTGAAACCCCTGAAAATCATTCTGGAGTTGCTGGAAAACGACAAAGCTTGAAACTTGATGTTCCAGAGCCTGCCCACGCAGGCTCTTTTTTGATGCATGTTCGTTTATGCAATTCTGAGGGGCTTAAAGGCTGGACCCCTACAATCAGGCATGTCTTTGACCATTCGACCCATTGAACAGCATGAACTGGAAATCTATTCAAGGGTTTTGTTGGAGGCCGTACTGTGGCTGCAAAACCAGCAAATGCCCCTCTGGACCCCAGAGCAGGTCACGCCTGAGGCACTGCTTCAAAGTTGCCGTCTGGAGGAATGCCATCTGGCTTTTTTGAAGGGTCAACCGGTGGCAGGCATGATCTTGCAAAATGAGGATGCCTTGTGGGATGGGTTGGAAGCTGGAAGTGCCCTGTATGTCCACAAACTGGCCGTCAGTCGCACCCGGGCAGGTCAACGCCTCGGGCGGGAGATGCTGGACTTTGCCAGAGAAGAAGCGGCCCGCAGAGGAAAATCGCTGTTGCGTCTGGATGCTTCTGCAAGACATTCAGGACTGTGCAAGTACTATGAGAATTACGGATTTCAAAAGGTGGCCAGCCGTCATCTGGAAGCCATTGATTTTCACTTGAATTTTTACCAGATGCCTGCAGAAGTCTCAGAAAAAACCTGGGCCTGACCTGTCCTGAAGCATGTATAATCCATAACGCATGGAAGTGACCCGCATTGCCACAGTTCAGGACGCTTTTGGAATCCAAGGGGCCATCAAGTTGTACACCCTTGGAGACACGGCGCGCTACCTGAACCTGACCCGTCTGCAGATCGAGGGTGTTGGTACCCTGAAAATCAAGAAACTGGAAGTCTACGAAGTGGGCATGGTGGTGGAACTGGTGGGCATTTCCAGCCGTTCCCTCGCTGAGCGTCTGAAAGGCAAGCAGGTGTATGCCTTCGACGAAGACCTCCCCCCTCTGGAAGAAGGGGTTTACTATTACCACGACCTGATCGGTCTGCCTGTGCGTTCCCCTCAGGGCGAGGATCTGGGCAAGGTCATTGATGTGCATGACCACGGGCATCAGGACACCCTCGAGGTGCGCAAGGGCCTCAAGAAGTATCTGGTTCCCCTGCAGGCCCCTTACGTGGAGGTGCGCCCCAAAGAGTGCATCGTGCTGGACGCCCCGGAGGGTCTCCTTGAAATTTAGTGTGGTGACCCTGTTTCCAGAGCTGGTCTTGCCGTTCACCCGTGAAGCGATCCTCGGGAAGGCGCAGGAGAAGGGTTTATTGCATTTCGATGTGGTGAACTTGCGGGAATTTGCCCAGAACAAACACAACAAGGTGGATGACACCCCTTATGGTGGCGGTGCAGGCATGGTGATCCGCGTGGATGTCGTGGACCGTTGCCTGCAGGCTCTGGGTTCAGCCAGTGAGGTGATCATGCTCACCCCTGCCGGTCAGCCTTTCAACCAGAAAATGGCCGAGGAGCTTGCCCAGAAAGAACATCTGGTGGTGCTTTGTGGCAGATATGAAGGTTTCGATGCCAGAGTGGAACCTCTGGTGACCCGCGAAATCTCTTTGGGCGACTTCGTGATGATGGGCGGAGAGGCTGCCGCTGCCTGCCTGATGGAAGCCATTGGCCGTCTGGTGCCGGGCGTGATTGGCGATCAGGAATCCCACCAGCAGGACTCTTTTTCCAGTGGTCTACTGGATTACCCCGAGTACACCCGTCCTGAAGAATGGAAGGGTCAGACGGTCCCTGAAGTGTTGCGCTCTGGAAACCATGCCAAGCTCCTGCGTTGGAGGCGCGATCAGGCTCTGGAACGCACCCTGAAACGCAGGCCCGACCTGCTGGGACAGCAGGTGCTGGACATGGAGGACACCCTCACCCTCTGGCAGTTGGGCGTGGGCATGGAGCAGCTTCAGGCGTGGGGCGCACCCACCGTGCAGGCCATGAAAAAAATCAAACGCAAGGGTCTGATCCAGAAAAACCCTCAGTCTGTGCTCTGAAATCGGTTTAAAAGTTAGACGTGTGACCGGTTCTGTAGCAGGCAATAAAGTCTTTCTCTCTCTTCTTGTTTAGCTTGTAGACATATGCAGCTCGGGCTGTTCCCTTTACCCAATTTTGTATTGTTGCCTGGCATGGTGGTGCCGCTGTATGTCTTTGAGCCGAGGTATCGAGACCTCCTCAAGCGTGTTCAGAAGCACAAGGAGCCTTTTGGCATTGTGCGCATCAAAACCGAGGTCAACTCTTACCATCCAGAGCAGCGCATCAGCCGTGTGGGAACACTGGCCCATCTTTCGGAGGTGGAGCAGCATCCCGACGGTTCAGCATCCATTGTGATCACCGGAGGGGAACGCTTTGAAATCGAATCCTTTGACCCGGTCAGTCACACCTACCTGACAGCAAAAGTGCATCCCAAACCTCTGCTGCCTTCCAACGAAGAAAGTGTGCGTCTGCTGGCCTCTCTGGCATGGGGTGGTTTTTTGCGTGCAGTGGCTCCAGAACTGGTGGAATTGATGCACCAGAATGCCCCTCATGATCCGCTGGCTCTGGCGTCTTTCATGATTTCCAACCTGAAATTGCCCAGCCTTGAAGCGCAACACATGCTGGAAGCCAACACGCTGGAAGAACGGCTGGAAATGCTCCTCAACCATGTGCCTGTTGCAGAACGAAGTTTCAATTGAGAGAACCACCATCATTTTGACCATCATTTTGAAAATCGTTTTGGGGGTCACTGTTGCACAGAACAGAGCGTTCAAATCTCATGTGCAGTGATTAACATGAAAACATATGGAATGGTTTTATGGTTTGCTGGGCAACCTCTGGCCGCTGATTTCGATTTTGCAGATTGCGTTTATTGTGCATGCTCTGGTCACCAGAAGGCAGATCTGGTGGTTGTTCATGCTGCTGTTTGTGCCGGTCATCAGTGTGATCCTGTACCTGATTCTGGAAATCCTGCCTGAAGCGCGTCGCACCAGAGTCAACTTCAAACCGGTTCTGGACAGCTTCAAGAGCAACGATGCCCGCATCAAAGAGCGTCAGGAGGCTCTGGAAGAGATCAACACCCCAGAGAACCGCCGTGCGCTTGCACAGGCTTACCTGAAGGCTGGACGCATGCAGGAAGCTGAAACCACACTGGAACCTTTGCTGACTGGCATTTTCCGTGATGATCCCCTGTTTCAATATGAGGTGGCCCAGATCAAATTTTTGAATGGCAAACCCGAGGAGGCCCGCGACATCCTTGCCAAACTGCTGCCTCAGGCTCCCCATGAATTGAAAGGCAAAGGTCGGATCCTGATGGCCCTGACGCTTGAGAAACTGGGTGACATGGTGTCTGCCAGACAACACCACCTCCAAGCCATTGAAGTGTCCTCTGGCGAGGAGGCCCGCTACAGGTACGCTGAATTTCTGGTCTCACAGGGAGAAAAAGAGGAGGCACGCAAGCAGTTGGAAGCCCTGCTCAAATCTGTGCGCAAAGCTTCTCACACGTACCGCAGTCAGGAAAGGGAATGGGAGGCTCTGGCCCTGAAACTGCAACAAACTCTTCAGGCTTGATTCTGTTTTAAGCGTAATAAAGCAGACTTTGGGGCTGTCACAAATTCAGCAACAATGCCCAGCCCTGACCCATCAGAAATCTGTCTGATATGGACCTCTCTGGGTCACTGGTGCAGGAACATCCCTTCCAGAGGCGTGGCCTGTACGCTTATGTTTTTTGCGTAAATCATTCAGATGTGTGGTATAATTTGAAGACATTTGGAGTGGCTGCGGACTCCGTGAATTTGCCCGAAGTCCGCGGTTTTGCTGACTCCTGTTTGTGTGCGGAAATTTCTGCTGCAGGCTCTGGCTTGCATGCCGTTCATTTCCCAGAAAGGGTCCCAGGGTGTCTCAAGTCCAACCCATTGATATCACCAAAGAAGTCAAGAGCAACTTCATCAACTATGCCATGTCCGTGATCGTGGACCGTGCGCTCCCCGACGTGCGCGACGGCCTGAAACCCGTACAGCGGCGCATTCTTTACGCCATGATTCAGATGGGCCTCACCAGCAACCACAAACCCTCCAAGAGTGCAGGGGTGGTCGGTGAAGTGATGGGGAAATACCACCCACACGGCGACAGTGCCATTTACGATGCCATGGTGCGTCTGGCCCAGAACTGGAACCTGCGCTATCCCCTGATTCAGGGACAGGGCAACTTCGGCTCTCTGGACGGTGACCCTCCAGCCGCCATGCGTTACACCGAAGCCCGCCTCACCAAAATTGCTGAGGAAGTGCTGCAGGACCTCGAAAAGAACACCATCGACTACCGCCCCAACTACGACGAAACCACCGAAGAACCCATTGTTCTTCCCTCTGCTGTTCCCAACCTGCTGATCAACGGGGCAACTGGGATTGCGGTGGGCATGGCCACCAACATTCCGCCCCACAACCTGACGGAAATCTGCAATGGCCTGCTGGAACTGATCGACAACCCCGAGATGACCCTGGATGACCTGATGAAGATCATCCCCGGTCCTGACTTCCCCACCGGAGGTCGCATTGGACGCAATGGCATCCGGGAAGCCTACGCCAGTGGACACGCTTCCCTGCGTGTGCGTGGCAAAGTGCGTTTCGAAGAGAAAAACGGACGCAACAGCATCATCATCACCGAGATTCCCTATCAGGTGAACAAATCCAACCTGGTGTCCACCATTTCTGCCATGTACCGTCAGGGCAAAATTCCAGACATCTCCGCCCTGCGCGATGAATCCGACCGCCGTGAACCCGTGCGCATCGTGATTGACCTGAAGCGTGGCACCATCCCAGAGTTGGTCCTCAACCAGCTTTACAAGTACACCCAGCTTCAGACCACCTTCACGGTGATCAATCTGGCGATTGTGAACAAGGAACCCAAGGTGCTCCCCCTCAAAGACACCATGCAACTGTTCCTGAACCACCGCCGCGAAGTGGTCACCCGCCGCACCCAGTACGAACTGGAAAAAGCGCAAGCCAGAGCCCACATTCTGGAAGGCCTTCTGGTTGCTCTGGACCACCTCGATGAAGTGATCAAACTGATTCGCGGAAGCCAGACCGGAGCAGAAGCCAAAGACGGCCTCATGACCCGATTCGGCCTGTCAGAACCTCAGGCACAGGCCATTCTGGACATGCGTTTGCAGCGCCTGGTGGGCTTGGAGCGTGCCCGCCTGCAAGCCGAGTACGACGAACTGATGCAGGAAATTTCCCGCTTGCAAGCCATTCTGGGCAACGAAGAGCTGCTCTGGAAGGTCATCAAACAGGAACTCAAAGACATCCGTGACCGCTTCGGCGATGACCGTCGCAGCCAGATCACCGTGCTGGACGATGACATCTCCAAAGAAGACCTGATTGCCGTTGAGGACATGGTCATCACCATGACCAAGGCTGGCTACATCAAGCGCACCACTCTGGAAGCCTACCGCGCTCAAGCCCGTGGTGGCCGTGGTCTGAGCGGAGGCAAACTCCGCGAAGAAGATGTGAACACCCAGATCTTTGTGGGCTCCACCCACGATTACCTGCTGTTCTTCACCGATCAGGGACGGGTGTTCCGCGAGAAGATCTACGACCTTCCTGAAACCGGACGGGACGCCAAAGGGGTGCACACCCGCAACATCATGCCCCTCAAAGACGGCGAAAACGTCCAGAGTGTGCTGTCCATCAAAGACTTTGAGCAAGACGGTTACTTTGTGTTTGCCACCTCCAAGGGCATGATCAAGAAAACCGCCATCCGCGAGTACGGCAACATCAACGCTGCCGGTCTGATCGCCATCAACCTGATGGACGGAGACAACCTCGTTGAGGTCGGCGTGGTCCGTGAAGGCAGCAACATTGTGCTGGCCACGAAAGAAGGCCAGAGCATCCGCTTCACCGAAAACGACGTTCGTGACACTGGCCGTGCCACACAGGGTGTGATCGGCATCCGCTTGCGCGAAGACGATCAGGTGGTCAGCATGGCTCTGGTTTCCGGCGAGGAACAGGAGCTTCTGGCCGTCAGCGAACTGGGTCTGGCCAAGCGCACTCCCGTCAGCGACTACCCCCTGCAAAACCGGGGCGGTCAGGGTGTCATCACCCTGAAAGTCACCGACAAAACCGGAGCCTTGGTCACCCTCACCTGCGTCTCTGGCGATGAAGAACTGATGGTGCTCAGCGAAAACGGCATCGTGATTCGCACCCGCGTGGAAGAGATCAGCGTCTTTGGTCGCAACTCTCAAGGCGTGAAGGTCATGCGCATCGGGGACGGCGACAAAGTGATCAGCGCCCACCCCATCCGCAACGAAGAAACGGTGTAAACCCTCTCCTGGCTCGCTCCGCTTGCCATCCTCTCCCTGTCAGGGAGAGGATTTTTGTTTGCTTGCCCATTTTGCAACATCTCATATAGGATAAGTCATGTATCATGCCATTGTCCGATCCATTGTGCGCTCTGCTTTCCAGACCCTCAGCCTTGGTAAAAACGCCGATCTGAACAAAGTGATGGCTTTGTTCGCGCCAGATGCCCACTTTTCATTTGCAGGAGAACATGCTCTGGGAGGAGATTTCAAAGGACCCTCCTCCATTCGGGCGTGGTTTGAACGGTTTCAGCAGGTTTTTCCAGAGGTCCATTTCGAGGTGCAGCGTGTGGTGGTCAGTGGATGGCCCTGGAACACACTGGTCAACACCTTTTTCACCGTGCAAGCCCCTTTGCCAGACGGAACCCTGTACCAGAATCAAGGATTGCAGGTGCTGCGGATTGGGTGGGGGAAAATCAAAGAAGACCACATTTTTGAGGATGTGGCCCGATTGAAAGAAGCTCTGGAGCGTTTGAAGAAATCACAGGTTCACACTGGAAGCTGACAGGATGGTCTGTTGCCGAGGGCCGAGAGCCCAGAGCAGAAGGCAAAACCAGATCTCGCTGTGAACTGTCTACTGTGGACTGTAAACTTCCAATAAGCCTTCCGGCCCTTCCACCTATGTTTTATGGCTTAAAACATGGTCACCCATCCTACAATTGTTCAAATGGAACCACTTCCGATTGATGTTCAAAACCTGAGAAAAATATTCGCCATTCACAAAAAAGAGGCTGGTTTAAGGGGATCCATCAAAGGGCTGTTCAAACCCGAGTACCAGTACAAAACCGCCGTCAATGACCTGAGTTTTCAGGTGGGCAAAGGAGAGGTGGTCGGTTACATCGGGGTGAATGGTGCAGGCAAAAGCACCACCATCAAAATCCTGACCGGTATTTTGGCCCCCAGTGGTGGACAGGTCAGGATTCTGGGCCGGGATCCATTCAAAAACCGGGTGGCCAATGCCAGAGACATTGGGGTGGTGTTCGGGCAACGGACGCAACTCTGGTGGGACCTTGCTCTGGTGGAGTCTTTGCGACTGATCACCCGGATGTATGACGTTCCACAAGCAAGGTATCAGGCTTTGCTGGAGGAGTTTTCCCAGACCCTTGAACTGGATGAACTGCTGTCCAAACCGGTACGAACCATGTCTCTGGGTCAGAAAATGCGGGCAGAACTGGCTGCTACACTCATCCACGAGCCCAAGATTGTGTATCTGGATGAACCGACCATTGGCCTTGACATCATGGCCAAACAAAGGATTCGGGACTTCATCAAACGCCAGAGTCAGGAACGGGATGTGAGTGTGCTGCTCACCACCCACGACCTTGGAGACATTGAGGAGTTGTGCCAGAGGATCATCATCATCGACAACGGACAGATCATTTATGACGGGCAGCTCTCCACCATCAAAAACCACTTTGGTACACACCGCACCATCACTTTTGAAACCGCTGAAAAGCTGAACACCTCCAGACTGGTGGTGCCCAGAGGGGCAGAAATCATCTCTGGCGAGGGGCAAAAACTGGTGCTGAAATTCAACCGCTCTGAGGCGAGCGCCAGTCAGGTGGCTGCCTCTGTGATGCAACAACTGGAGGTGCAGGATTTTCAGTTGCAGGAACCGGACCTCACCTCGATCATCTCGCAGATTTATCAGGGGGCGCTGTCCAGAGAAAAGGTGACCGGATGAATGCCGTTCTGAACCGCATTTCGGTTTATGCTGCGGTGGGCATAACGCAAGCCAAAGTGCGCATGGCTTACAGTGCGTGGTTCTGGGCCAGCCTGTTTGTGCAAACCGTAGGCCTCTTGGTGATGGTGTATTTCTGGAGCGCTGTCTACGAGAACCAGACGAGCATCAACGGTCAAAACATGCAGCAGACCCTCAATTACATCATGCTGGCCCGGATGCTCTCTGGACTGACCAACTCGGGGATCATCCAGAGGTTCGGGCAGCTTCTCAACCGTGGGGAACTGGCCATTGAACTGCTGCGGCCTGTGGATTTTCAGTTGCAGAATCTGGCGCAGGCCCTGAACCGCTGGACCACCGATCTGGTGATGCGCTGGCAGCTCTGGATGATTGCTCTGATATTTTTCCACTTGCAACTGCCCTCTGAACCGCTGGCCTACCTGTATTTTCTGGTGTCTCTGGTGCTGGGAATGGTGATTGTGTTTTTCTTCGAGTACATGATCGCCTGCATCGTCTTTCTGACCACCGAATCGTGGGGCCTGACCGTGCTGAAAGAAGGGGTGGCCTCTTTTTTGAGTGGTGCCCTGATTCCCCTCACCCTCATGCCCGAGTGGCTCAGAACGGTGGCCAACTGGACGCCTTTCAGCAAGGTGGTTTATGTGCCTGCTTCATTTCTGAGTGGCCTGACCCCTCTGGCTCAGGGACCTTCGGTTTTGCTGGAACTGGTGCTGTGGGTGATCGGTCTGGGTTTGCTGTCCCGTCTGGTGTTTGCCCACACCGTCAAGCACGCCACCATTCAGGGAGGTTGATGTGAAACGTTACCTGCAACTGTACTTTGACCTTTTAAAACAGAACATCAAAACCAAACTGGAATACCGGGTGAACTTCTTCATCGGAGGGATCAGCACCCTTGCTGGACAGGTCGCTGGCCTCCTGACACTCTGGGTGGTGATGGAAAACATCCCGACTTTGAAAGGCTGGACCCTGAGTCAACTGCTGCTGATTTACGGTTTACTCACCCTCTCCAAGTCCCTGAACCACATGTTTGCCGACAACCTCTGGCGTCTGGGCTGGGCCTACATCCGCACCGGAGACTTTGACCGTTATCTGGTGCGTCCGGTGAATCCCCTGTTTCACCTGCTGGCAGACCGTTTCTGTGAGGACGGCATCGGCAACTTTGTGGTGGGCCTGGCCCTGATCGTGTACAGCAGTCTGGCTCTGGACATCCCGTGGACCCTGTTCAACCTGCTGTACCTGCTCCTGATGGTGCTCAGTGGAGGGTTCATTTTCATGGGCATCAACCTGATCACCTCCAGCCTGTCCTTCTGGATGACCGATTCTCTGCCCGTCATGTGGGGTGTGTTTGAGACCCACGAATTTGCCCGCTATCCCCTCAAGATTTACCATGCCAGCGTGAATGTGGTTTTCACATGGATTTTGCCGTTTGGGATTGCCTCGTATTACCCAGCCAGTTATTTGCTCGGGCAACCGGTGGGCTTTCTGGCGTGGATGGCCCCCATCATGGCCGTGCTGTTCATGGGGGTGGGTTACGGGTTCTGGAAAGCGGGTTTGAGTCGGTATACAGGCGCAGGGAGTTAAAAACACATCAATCCACAGTCTTGGCCAACCCGAGCCTCAGCAAATACCGTTGTCCATTTCGCTTGCCCCGGTACCTGAGCCAGATGTTTTGAAGCTCTGTTCTGAGGGCAAGCGCTTCCTCAGGGGTCAGGTGGATTTCAGTCCAGTTGGACCACTGGGCTCCGGGCAGTTCAGGGGCTTCCTGATCGGGTCCGATGCTTGAGGTCACATCAAAATCCCCGTGCTGGTCCCGGCGGATCAATGCTCCCCAAGTGCGCTCTGGGGTTTCAATTTGCAAGGCCACTTTCAGCAGACCTTCTGTGAAACGCTGCTGCCATGGGGCCTCTCCTTTCAGATAAGCCGCCTGCATGGTTTCAAAAGAGGTCAGGGAAAAAGGCACATAAAAGGCATCGGCAACAGACCGGTACCAGAGGATGGCTTTGCCTGCTCTGGGCACTTCACGAACCACCTGAACGAGTCCCAGAGCCAGCATTTTCTTGGTGTGGTGGTGCATCAGACTGATGGAGATGCCCAGATCTTCTGCTGCTGCTTTGACGGTGTTTTCCTGACCCAGAAAGGGTCTGACCCGTTCCCGCTTGATGGGGTCCATCAGAAAGGCTGCCACCTGTGGATCACTGACCTGCAAGCTGTTCAAATTTTCCCTCTCCTTTTTGAACAGTATAGATTCAGAGTGAAGGCATGACCACCAGACACCAGTTGATCCAGTTTCCCGGCGATCAGGTTTCCCTTTCCGGCACCCTTGTGCTTCCAGAGGCCTCTGGCGCGTATCCTGCTGTGGTTTGCGTGCATGGATCAGGCCCAGAACCCAGAGCATGGTCCATGCGTGTGGCAGAGCAATTTGCACAACAAGGCATTGCAGCCCTTGTTTATGACAAAAGGGGAACAGGTGAATCCTCAGGAGACTGGACCTCGGCCTCTTACCACACACTGGCCAAAGACGTGCTGGGAGGGGTCAAAACCCTGAAAAACCATCCTGAGATTTCAAAAGTGGGCCTCAGGGGGGTCAGTCAGGGTGGATGGGTGGCCCCTCTGGCCGCTTCCCTGTCACAGAATGTGGATTTTCTGGTGCTGGTCTCCCCTGCCATCATGACCCCAGCAGAACAGGAACTGTACCGGGTGGAAACCCAGATGCGCAGGGCAGGCGAAACAGAAGAAGACATTCAGGAGGCCCTGTCCATTTACCGGATTTTCAACAGGGCAGCAAGGCAAAACCGGGACCTGCTGCCCATCATGGCCCTTTACGACCTGCTTTCGGTCAAGAAATACATGTCTTTTGGAGAGGCGTTGCCCCCAGAGCCTGTGCTCCTGAACATCTTTAAACAGTGGCATGAAGTGCTGGACCTCGACATTCTTCCTGTGCTGGAGAGTCTCAAGATTCCCGTGCTGGCCCTTTTTGGAGACAGAGACACTTTTGTGCCTGTGCCAAAAAGCAGTGAAAACCTGCGATCTGCGTTAAAACATCACCCTGATCTGACCGTGCTGCATTTTGAAAACGGCACCCACTTCATGACCGATGACACCTCCGGAGCCCCCATTCCCGAGGCCTCCGAAAAAGCCATCCAGTGGATTCTGGAACGGGTTTAACCCGCATCGATCCCGAGGTGTTCTCTGGCATGACGGCCCCAGTCTGGCTGTGTGCCGTCCAGATCGGTAAAACCATACTCCTGATACAGATTCCAGGTGGCGTAACGGCCACCATTCTTTTCATGGATGTGCGGATCCGAGGCCAGAGCCACCACTGCCCGTGCCAGATAGTACGGGGTTTCCGAAGCGATGAAATGGGGCTCTTGTGCAACCGCATCACGCCAATTTTCTTCGGTCACGCCGAAGTGGTCCAGCATGGCTTCTGAACGCAGGAAACCCGGAGACAATGCCAGAGCGGTGATGCCATGCTCGGCCAGTTCTGCACCCTGTGCGAAAGCCAGACGGTTCACAGCCACTTTTGCCAGATCGTAGAACAGGCTGCCCCGGTATTTTTCAGTGATGCCGTCGGTGATTTCGATGATCAGTCCAGCTTTTTGCTGGACCATCAGGGGAGCCACATAAAAGCTGGTGATGATGTGGCTTTTCACAGCATTGTCGAGCAGTTTCAGGCCATTTCCAAGGTCATGTTCCCAGAATTTCACCCACTGGGTGAGGTGATCGCCGCCCCACACATCATTGATCAGGATGTCCAGTCTGCCTGATGCTCTGGAGATGCGCTGAATCAGGGCTTCCACCTGTGTTGGTGAGGTGTGGTCCACTTGCACCGCAATGGCCTGACCTCCGTTCTGAATGATGGCCTCTGCAGTGTCCTCAATGGTCTCTTTGCGTCCAATTTCTGAAGTGTGGGCTCGGGTGGTCCGCCCGGTCACATAAACCGTGGCTCCTGCCCGCCCGAGTTCAATGGCGATGGCCCGTCCTGCTCCACGGGTGGCTCCGGTGACCAGTGCGACTTTTCCGTTCAAGGTTTGCATGTTTTCTCCTTTCTGTGGTCCATGAAAGACCGCAGAATACAGGGGTTGATGGTTTTTATTGCCGCTCAAACAAAATGGGATCGTTGGTCCCGAGGTCGATCCCCAGCGTTCTGAAAGCGTCCAGCAGGTGCTGGCGTTTGATGGCACTGAAGGTGATCACATGGGCCAGAATGCCCCGAAACGTGAAGGTCTCTGGAGGGGTGCACACCGCATCCACAAATTCCACATGCCACTCCCCTTTTTCTTTGATGGTGCGGGCAAAAGCCATGAAGTCCAGAGCAGCTTTCTCGGCTCGGGTTTTGAGGCCCTGCACACTCATGTCACTGTGGTCGGTCTGGCTTTGTCCGTACAGGGCGGCCAGCCAGACTTCTTTGTCGGAAATCAGGCTGCTGAGCATGTCCCGAATGCTGAATGCAGGCACATGGTACGGGGCCACCTCCATTTTTCCCACTGCAAGATCGAGTTGCTGGTCTGGCAGTTTTGCCGCTGCTTCCAGCATCCTTGAAGTCAACCAGAAATCATGCTGGAACAGCAGGTCGATGAGGTCCAGATCGATCTTTTCTTTGCGAATCACCTGAGGTTCATAGTGGATGCCATTTTCCGCAGGCAACCAGAAACTGGGGGTCTCGGTGGCCCGGTAGGCACTCGGGCTCACCTGAAAGGCTCTCTTGAAGGCACGGGTGAAGGATTCTAGAGATCCATAACCCGCATCTAGAGCAATGCTGGTGATGCTCTGGTCCGTCCGTCCCAGACAATATGCAGCCCTTTCCAGCGTCAACCTTTTGCGAAAAGCAGCTGGAGTCTCCCGGTATGCCTGCTCAAACATGCGGATGCTGTGCTCCTGTGAAAGCTGCATTTTGTGGACCATCTCGGGTCCATGCACAGGCTTTCCAAGGTCCTGAGACAGCAACTTCAGCAGGTTTTCGATGCGCGACTGGAACGGTTGCATGGCTCCATCCTAAAAGAAAACCTGACCCCACATTTGATCAAAATTGATCTGGCTTGCAGGCCAGCACCACCAGAGCCCCGGCATCTTGCTGGAAGGGATTTTCCTTGAAATCTCCCCAAAATCTCAGGTCTTGAAACCCAGCTTCCAGAAGCAACTGTTCCATCTCAGTCTGCTGGATCGGGTAAAGCTGCGTTTGCTCAGCCACCAACGTTTTGCCTTGCTGCTCGACTTTTCCAGAGAACAGCACCTTGCCGTCTTGCAGGGTGTAGGTCCTCTGAAAAGTCAAGTCTCCCCTGCTGAGCACCGGAAAAGTCAGGTGTTTTTGGTGCAGCACCTGATGGAAATTGACGGTTTGCAGAATCAACAAACCCGAGGGTTTCAGCAAACCATAAAACTGCCTGAACACCTCAAGGATTTCCAGTGGTCCCTGCAGATGGGGCAAGGTGTTGCCCACACAATATATACAGTCATAAGGTCCAGCAAACAGGTCTTTGACTCGGCGCATGTCTCCGACTTTGATGCAGGTGTTGGAAGTCCCAGCCAGCTTTTTCTGGGCCAGAGCCACCATCTCTGGACTGTATTCCAGTCCGTCCACCTGTTCAACGTGTGCACTGAGGTGCAACATCAAGGTTCCAGTTCCTGCGCCCACATCCAGCACCCAACCAGAGAGGTGTTTCTTCAGAAACGCAATTTGCAGCTCAGAAGCAGGAAAAACCTGATCGTAAACCGAGGACAACGCAGCATAGAAGGACATGGTTTCAGCGTAAGCCTTGCTGGAAGAACAAAGCCATGACTCTGGTCAAGCAAGCTGAAGGGGCGAGTCTCAGCCACCAAGCCTCAGCAAAAGCTTTACAATTGCCCTCAGCTCTGGGCTCTCGGCCTGTACCCTTCTGCCTTCCCCTTGACCCAGGTCAAGGATTTCCAGAGGTCTTTCCCTTATGGTGTTTCAGGACCATTTGAGGTGTGATGGATGGAGCTGTAGCCACAATGAGAACATGAACTTTTCCGGGCAATTCTCCGTACCTGACCACAGGAATGCTCTCACTGCCCACTAAGCATTGTGACTTATCTTGGGATTAAAGAAACCAATTGGTTTACAAAATACCAGAAGGGTACTATAATAAACATAGTAATCAGTGCCACCCAAGGAGGGCAACATGATCTCGACCAAAACTTTTGTAGACACTGTGACTTACCGCCCCGGCGCAGTCATTCTCTATCCCGGAAAATCTGACATGCTGTACCGCGTTTCCAGCGGCCTTGTACGCGTCCACACCATGGACGATGAAGGAAACGGCCTGACCCTGCGCTACGTCAAACCCGGCGAATACTTCGGAGAGGAAGCCCTCTCTGGCGTGGACCGCAAATACTTCGCAGAAGCCGTCACCAACTCCAGCGTGGATGTGATCAACCCTGCGCTCCTCAGCGCAGAAGACACCGTGCAGGTCACCAACCATCTGGTGAACGTCATCAACCGCGCTTACGAAAACATCTACCGCTTGGTGGGCAAACGCCTCAGAAGCCGCATTGCCGCTGAGCTGCTGGAACTCAAAGACACCGCTCTGGCCACCAAACAGGACAATGGCGAAATCCTGATTTACGCCACCCACGACGAACTGGCTGCAGCAGTGGGCTCGGTCCGTGAAACCGTGACCAAAGTGGTCGGCGAACTGTCCAGAGAAGGCGTGATCCATGCCGGATATGGCCGTGTGGTGCTGGCAGACCTGAACGCCCTGCGCGACATCGCAGCAGAGTAAACCCTAAACCCTCTGATTCCAAAAGACCCTGTTGCCCTGCAACGGGGTTTTTTCATTGCACTTTTGGCTGATGGCTTCTTGGCGAAATGGCGTGATACTTCAGCAGACCCCGCACATAATTGCAGCGGCAACCCGAGTAGTGGCACAGCAAAGCCTCGGGATTTCTGGCCAGCAGCAGGACCGTCACATCAATCAGTTCCTGCACATCGTACAGGCCAATGTTCCCTGATCCCAGACGCACACTCTTTTTGTGCATCAGGTGGCGTTCAATTCGACCAAAAGCTGCAGAGCAGTTGGGAAAATAGGTTTCCTGCATCCTGCCGTCCTGCACCACAAAACGGGGCAATTCGAGTTGCCCTGCGAGGTATTCGCCATAGTGGATGCTGGTGTTGGAGGTGTGGTCCGTGCCCATCAACAGCACTTTGCCTGCCAGATCGTAAAGCGCACCTGCTGGCGCATACGGCTCACGCAGGGACTGGGCATTCAGGACATCCTCGGCCCTCTGGCCATAAGCCACGAAACTGAGGGCAGGATGCTGGCTGCGCAGGGCCTCGGGGTCATCCACCAGAGCCTGAGGCACCCGACCAATGTCACGGGACACCTTCGAAAACCGGTGAAAAGAACCCATCGGACCGGGAGGATGGGGGGGCCACTCTGGGGTGCGGTACGGCTCGGGCCAGACCAGCGTGTAATAGGTGAACGCAGGCATCACCACGGTGGCAGCACTGGTTTTGAGGGCTTCAGCAAAGGTTTCTGCGCCGCCATGCACGTAACCAAATGCACTCAAAGAAGCATGGGCCATGAGGTGGTCTTTGCCCCGAAGACCGAGGGCTTCCAGAGCCTGCTGGACATCGGTGGCATGGACGGTTTTGTTGCGGCGGTGCAGGTGGAGCACAGGCTTATGGTAACACGCCAGAAAATGCCGGGCACCAAGAGCCTCCTCCAGTTTTCACAGATCAGGCTTTTGCCTTCTGTGTCACATTGACACCCACAAGGCATCAACTTAGACTTTGGATGTTGGAAACAACCCCAGCGTTTCCCAATGTGCCAGAGCCCACCGCTCTGGATCTGGAAGGTCCCTTGTTGCTGGTCCTTCTGAAACACATTCCCTGAATTCGCCACTTCAGAAAGGATGGGCGTGATGGCATACACCAGAGAGAGCATCCTGCAGGCCCTCAAAAACGACAACGTTCAATTTTTGCGCTTGCAATTCACCGACATTCTGGGCATCGTCAAGAACATTGAGGTGCCTTCCAGCCAGTTTGAAAAAGCCCTCAATGGCGAGGTGATGTTCGATGGTTCTTCCATCGAGGGGTTCACCCGCATTGAAGAATCGGACATGCTGCTCAAACCCGACCTGGGCACCTTCCTGATTTTTCCCAAGTTCAGCCACGAGGAGCATGAACGGGGCAAAGTGGCCCGTTTGATTTGCGATGTGGCCCTGCCAGACGGCACCCCTTTTGAGGGGGATCCCCGTTATGTGCTCAAACGCCAGATCGCCCGGGCCAAGAAATTGGGTTTTGAACTGTTCGCTGGTCCAGAGCCAGAATTCTTCCTGTTTGAGCAGACCGAAGATGGCAAACCCAGCACCAAAGTGAACGATCAGGCCGGTTACTTTGACCTGGCCCCCATCGACAAAGGTGAACGCATCCGCCGTGAAATCACCAACAAACTGGTGGAAATGGGCTTTGAAATTGAAGCTGCCCACCACGAAGTGGCTCCCGGCCAACACGAGATTGATTTCCGTTATGCCCCTGCCATGGAAACCGCCGACAACATCTCCACCTTCAAATTTGTGGTGAAACGGGTGGCTCTGGAGTATGGTTTGCTGGCCAGCTTTTTACCCAAACCGGTGGCTGGCATCAGTGGAAGCGGCATGCACGTGCACCTCAGCCTGTTCAAGAACGGCAAAAATGCCTTCTATGACGAGAAAGCAGAACATCAGCTTTCTGCCACAGCCCTGTACTTCATTGGTGGCCTTTTGGAGCATGCCGATGCCATGTGCGCCATCACCAACCCTCTGGTGAACAGTTACAAGCGTCTGGTCCCCGGATATGAAGCGCCGGTCAACATCGCTTGGAGCACCTCCAACCGTTCTGCAATGGTCAGGATTCCTGCACGCAGAGGGGCCGGAACCCGAGCCGAGCTGCGCATGCCCGATCCTGCCTGCAACCCTTATCTGGCTCTGGCCGTGATGCTGGCTGCCGGACTGGACGGCATCGAGAAGCAACTGGAGCCCGCCCCGGCCATCCAGAGGAACATTTACCACATGACCGTGCGTGAAAAACGCAAGCACAAAATCCGTGAATTGCCCGGCGACCTGAATCAGGCCGTGGACGCCCTGGAGCGCAGCGAAGTGATGATTGAGTGCCTCGGGCAGCATGTGATGGAACACTTTGTGGAAGCCAAACGTCAGGAATGGCGTGAATACAGTGCCGTGGTCCACCAGTGGGAACTGGACACCTACCTGACCAACTATTGAGCACTTTGGACTGATCCTTTGTTCTTTCATCGCATTTGACAGAAGAACAAAAGGATGTCTCTCTGGAAAAGGTTTTTTGAAACAGGAGGATTCAGACGAATCCTCCTGTTTCACTGATGAACGCAGTAGGGATTGTCACTTTCGTTTTGGGCTGTGCGAAGTTTGCACAGCCTGTTTTTTTGCCCTGAGGGCGTGTTCCATGCCTGCACATCAGGTCTACGTCAGGAGTAACACTTTGATTGGTCTATGGAATCATTTCCATTTGCAGATTGCTCAAAATTTTGGGGACATTTTGCAGAAAAAAACAAGGTATCGTGGCTTACAGGATCCAGTACATGAAGCTTGATCCTCTGAAAGGAGATTTTTCACAAGAAAACAGCGTCCAATGTACACTAAGCGTTTATGCTTATCCGGGTGAATAACAACAAATGCCGCTGTGTACGAATTTTTCCGGGTACAAATGTATACAGTCCAGCTTTTTTATGCACCCAGAGCACAATTTCACCCGATTTTTCATTGACAAGGATTTGACCCATCGTTATTATGACCGGGTATTCAGGTTCTGCTCATTTCAGACACACAAAACGGAATGGCAGCAAGGTGAAGACAAGGTTTGGGGAACACCGACGGTTCCAACCCGAGGTGCAACGTGTGGAGGTTCAATGAGCGACTTACAAATCTGGATCTCGATTTTTCGAGACGGGCTGATTCTGGGCGTGGTCTACGCCATCATTGCACTCGGATACACCATGGTGTACGGGGTGCTGCAACTCATCAACTTCGCCCACTCAGAGGTTTTTGCCACTGGGGCCGTGGTGGGGTATCAAGTGCTTGCCGCCTTGAATGGCGTGGAGATGAACGGTTACCTGAAGGTCATTCTGGCCATTCTGGGCGCCATGATCTTCTCTGGTCTGCTGAACATCTTGATTGAACGGCTGGCTTACAGGCCGCTCAGGGGAGCACCCAAACTGGTGCCACTGATCACGGCCATTGGGGTCAGTTTCTTGCTGCAAGACTCCTTGCGCATGTTCATCAACCTCAAAGAGCAAACCGACCGTCTGTCTTATCCCTCTGTGCTGGGCACCGAAAAAATTCTGGGTTTGAACCCCACCGACGTGCTGCTGTTCGTGGTGGCCGCCCTGATGCTGCTGGTCCTCAACTACATGGTGAACTACACCAAACTGGGAACCGCCATCCGTGCCGTGGCACAGGACCAGCAAACCGCCCGTCTGATGGGCATCAACACCAACAACATCATCGCACTGACCTTCTTCATTGGGGGTGCACTCGGTGGTGCTGCGGGGGTGCTCTGGGGCGTCAAATTCACCCAGGTGGACGGCTACATCGGCATCATTCCCGGCATCAAAGCCTTCACGGCCGCTGTGCTCGGGGGCATCGGCAGCATTCCTGGCGCAGTGGTCGGCGGACTGGTGCTGGGCTTCCTGGAAAACCTGATCGGAGCCATCTCGATCTTCGGGGTGAAGATGTCCTTCTCCACCAACGGTTTCGTCCAGAGCATCGGCAATGTGCTGATGAATGTGGGCGTGCAGTGGAAAGACGTCGGCGCTTTCATGGTGCTGATCATCATCCTGATTTTCAAACCCGCTGGTCTGCTCGGCAAGGCCACCACCGAGAAGGTATAAGAGGTGAGCATGACGCAAGCTGTCAAAAAACAAGGCATTCTGGACAATCCGCAGATCGCTTCTCTGATCGTGCTGATGTACACCGCCATCACCAGCACCCTGATGCTGACTGTGGCCACCCAGGTCAACAACCTCGCACAGGCCATGTTCTTTGCTGCCTTCCTGGGCACCGTGGTCCTGACTTTCAAAAGCAAAGCACACACCTGGGCCAAAATCCTCTCTCTGGCTCCAGCCCTGATGATCGTGATGCCCATCGTGGGCCTGCGCAACGAGTTCTTGCTGGAAGTGGTGCTCCAGATCGTGATTTACGCCGCTCTGGCACTGGGTCTCAACATTGTGGTGGGTCTGGCCGGTCTGCTGGACCTTGGATATGTGGCCTTCTTCGCAGTGGGCGCTTACACCTGGGGGATTTTTGGTTCTGCCCAGCTGGGACGCATCACCGGTGCAGGGGGCGAAGGTCTGGACGGCAACTGGTTCTGGCTCTTCCTTGCTCTGGCTGTGATTCTGGCCATTCTGGTGGGTGTTTTGATCGGTCTGCCCGTTTTGAAACTCAAAGGCGATTACCTTGCCATTGTGACACTCGGGCTGGGTGAAGTGATCCGCGTGTTCGCCAACAACCTGACCCCCATCACCAACGGACCCAACGGGGTGCTCGGGATCAACCCGCCCCACATCACCTGGTTCTCTGGCTTGCTGAGCCCCATCATTGACCGGTTCGGCCTGACAGAACCCCAGGTGTTCGCACTGTTCCTGTACTTCCTCGTGCTGGTGATCATCGGCATCATCATCCTGTTCAACCTGCGCCTCGACCAGAGCCACATTGGCCGCAACTGGATTGCCATCCGTGAAGACGAGATTGCTGCTCAGGCCATGGGTGTGCCTCTGGTCCGCACCAAGCTGATTGCCTTTGCCACTGGTGCAAGCTTTGCTGGGGTGATGGGTGCCGTGTTCGCCATCAAACAAACCGCTGTTTCTCCTGAAGATTTCACTTTCTTCCAGTCCATCGGTGTGCTGGTGATGGTGATTCTCGGGGGCATGGGCAGCATTCCCGGCGTGATTGTGGGAGCCATGGCCGTGACCTGGCTGCAACTGGACTTCCTGAAATCCCTCTCAGAGTACCTGCAGAGCCTGCCTGCTTTTCAGGGCAACAGCACCTTTGATCCCGCCAAATACGAGCGTCTGTTCTTCGGTTTGCTCTTGATCCTGATGATGCTGTTCCGTCCTCAAGGCCTGTTGCCTGCCGTTCGCAAGCACATCAAAATTCCTGATGCTGCCACAGTGGGAGCCGCCAAAACCAATCAGGGGGTCAAATAATGCTTCTGTCTGTCGAAAACCTCCGCAAGACCTTCGGGGGTCTGGTGGCCGTCAACGATGTGACTTTTCAGGTGCCAGAGCGCAGCATCATCAGCGTGATTGGACCGAACGGTGCCGGAAAAACCACCTTCTTCAACATGATCACTGGCATTTACCAGCCGGATCGCGGAACCATCAACCTTGCAGGGAAAGACCTTGTTGGCCTGAAACCCGATGAAGTGACGGTGGCAGGCATTGCCCGCACCTTCCAGAACATCCGTCTGTTCCCCAGCATGACCGCCGTGGAAAACATTCTGGTGGCCCGCAATGTGCGCATGAAAGTGGGCTTTCTGGACGCCCTGTTTCACACCCCCAATTTCAAGCGTCAGGAAAAAGAGGCTCTGGATGCTGCCCTGACCCTGCTGGACTTTGTGGGTCTGCGCCGCGCAGCCAACGAAGGGGCCACCGACCTGCCTTACGGGGACCAGCGCCGTCTGGAAATTGCCCGTGCTCTGGCCACCAACCCCAAATTGATCCTGCTCGACGAGCCCGCTGCAGGCATGAACCCCAGAGAAACCGAGGAGCTCAAAGACTTGATCCGCCGCATCCGTGACGATCTGGGTGTGACGGTGGTGCTCATCGAGCACGACATGCGTCTAGTGATGAGCATCAGCGAAAAAATCACCGTACTGGATTACGGCACCAAGATCGCAGAAGGCTTGCCCGAAACCATCCGCACCAACCCCAAAGTGCGCGAAGCCTACCTCGGGCGTGGACATGCAGCCGGTGAGAAAAGAGGAGGTGCCTGATGCTGCAACTCAGCAATGTGAACACGTTTTATGGCCAGATTCAGGCGCTCAAAGGCATCAGTCTGGAAGTGAATCAAGGCGAAATCGTGGCCCTGATCGGAGGCAACGGTGCAGGCAAAACCACCACCCTGCGCTCCATCTCTGGCATGGTCAAAGTCAAATCCGGTGACATTCTGCTGGAAGGCAAGAAAATCAACGGCATTCCCAGCAACGAACTGACCGCCAAAGGCATGGCCCACGTTCCCGAGGGACGCCGCATTTTCCCTCGCCTGACCGTGATGGAGAACCTGGAGATGGGTGCATATCTGGTCAACGACAAGAAATTGATCGCCCAGAGAATGCAGCGTGGCTTCGAGTTCTTTCCCCGTCTAGCAGAACGCAAAACCCAACTGGGAGGTACCCTCTCCGGGGGCGAGCAGCAAATGCTGGCTGTGGCCCGTGCCCTGATGATCGAACCGAAAATCCTGCTGCTGGATGAACCCAGCATGGGTCTGAGCCCGCTTTTCGTGGAAGCCATCTTCGACATCATCCTGAAGCTGAACACCGAACTGAAAACCACCATCTTGCTGGTGGAGCAAAACGCCAGCATGGCTCTGGACATTGCCCACCGTGCTTACGTGCTCAGAACCGGCGAGATCATCCTCTCTGGAAAAGCAGAAGAGATTGCCAACAATGACAGCGTCAAAGAAGCATATCTCGGTGAAGCTTAAAGTTTAAACCGCCTTTTTAATAGTTGGATCCATGGAAGATCAAGAGACCTTGAGGGGTCTTTTGGTCTTCCATGACGTTTTATTCATACAAGTGCTTTTTTCATCAAAACCGTGTTTTATCTCATGGTTTATGGTTTGACAAAATACAAGTGAAGGGGTAGCATGATCGCAGCTTGCATAAAACAGCAGTGTCCCATCCCGCCAGCGGGATTGGGAGTTCCACAGGAGGAAAAGGTATGCGTGCAAAAGTTTTAGGTGTAGCTGTACTTGCAGGTCTGGCCCTCGGCAGTGCCAACGCTGCCACGGTTGTCAAAATTGCCACCCTCAGCCCCCTCTCAGGACCTGTGGCCAACATCGGTGAACAGATCAACCTGGGCACCAAACTTGCTGTTGATGCCAAGAAGAAGATGTTCCTGGACAAGTACGGCATCGATCTGCAAGTGAGCAGCAACGATGACCAGGCCACCGCCTCCGTGGGTGTGGCTGCCTCCAAGAAGATCGCCACTGACAAGCGCGTGCTGGCCATTGTGGGAACCCTGAACTCCAGCGTGGTGACCCCTGTCTCCGAAGCTGTGAAGTCCTACAACCTGGCCATCGTCTCCCCTGCCAACACTGCCACCACCGTGACCGACCGTGGTTTGCCCAACATGAACCGCATTTGCGCCCGTGACGATGCTCAAGGTGCCGCCGGTGCAGACTACATGGTGAAAAACCTGAAAGTCAAAACCGTGTATGTGGTTCACGACAAGACCACCTACGGTGAAGGTCTTGCCACCGAAGTGAAAAAAGGCCTGGAAGCCCAGGGTGTGCGTGTGGTCTTCGAAGGCACCGATGAGAAGAGCAACTTCGCTCCTCTGGTGACCAAAGTGCAAGCCATCAACCCTGACGCTGTGTATTACGGCGGTCTGGCCTCCACCGGTGGTGCCCTGTTCGTCAAGCAACTGCGTGACTCTGGTGTGAAAGCTGCATACATGGGCGGCGACGGTCTGGACGACAGCGAACTGCAAAAACAAGCTGGTGACGCTGCCAAAGGTGTGCTGTTCACCACTGCTGCAGCTTCCGTGGATGTGGTCCCTGCTGCAAAAGCCCTTGAAGCCAACTTCAAGAAAACCTTCAACAAAGAAATGCTCGGCTACGGTCTGATGTCCTACGATGCAGCCAACGTGGTGCTTGCCGCCATCGAGAAAGCCATCAAAGACAACAAACTGAAAAAAGGCGTGGCCCCCACCCGTGCACAGGTGATGAAAGCCATCCGTGCAGTGAAAGTGGAAACCCTTTCCGGCACCGTGGAGTTCAACAGCGTGGGTGACCGCAAAGCAGGCTACCTGTACGTCACCAAAGTTCAGGATGACCTGAGCACCAAGGTGATCGGCAGCGTGCCTGTCAAAGCCCCCAAGAAGTAAACCTGAACCCTGAAAGCGCAGCTTCTGCTGCGCTTTTTTGTTCGCCTCAGTTGGCACCAAAGCACCAGAGCCAACCAGAGCCCTGCATTCCAGAACGGTCATGGATGGAGAACATTTTTATGCAATGTTATTCAGTTGCGTGACCTTCATTTGCAAGGAGAATTTTCGATTTTTCCTTACAAATTTTACAATGTATGCAGGATACACGCTGTTTTTCTTCGACGAACACGAGAAAAAGCCACTTTTATGCATTTAAGCAAAAAAGCGGAACAGTTGACAAGTTTAAGTTCTCTGGTTAGGCTGTACGCAAACGTGAATAAACCCTACGTTTCTTGAAGGAGGATGTATGAAGCGAATCGCCATTTCTGCTGCTCTCGCCCTCTCCAGCGCTGCTTTTGCCGCTGGTGGGACCCTGGTTTATGGTTCGGGCGGTCAGCCAGTCAGCCTCGAATCCGGCAACATCACCGACGGCAACAGCATCATTGTGCAACGCCAGATTTACGACACCCTGGTTGATTTCGCTGATGGCAGCACCAAAGCCATTCCCGGTCTTGCCACCCGCTGGTCCTCCAACAAAACTGCCACCGAATGGACCTTCACCCTCCGCAAAGGCGTGAAATTCCACGACGGCAGCCCTTTCAACGCCGATGCGGTGATCTTCAACGTCAACCGCTGGTGGGATCCCAAGTTTGAATTTGGTTACCGCGACAGCGGCAAAACCTACGAAATCTGGGGCCAACTCATGGGCGGCTACAAAGGCGAAGCAGCCAGCTTCCTGAAGAGCGTCACCAAGGTCAATGACTACGCTGTGAAGTTCACCCTGACCAGCCCTGTGACCGTCTTCCCTGACCTGATCGGCTCTGGCTACTTTGGCATTGCCAGCCCCAAAGCCATCCGCGAACAGGGCGCCAAATATGGTACCCCTGCTTCCAAGCCTGTCGGAACCGGTCCTTTCACCTTTGACAGCTGGAAAACCGGTGACCGCATCGTGGTCAAAGCCAACAAAGACTACTGGTCCGACAAAGCCAACGTGGACGAAGTGGTCTTCCGCTTCATCACCGACCGCAACCAGCGCCTGAACGAGTTGCGTGCCGGAACCATCGACTTCACCTCTGATCTCGATCCTCAGGCCGCAAAAGGCCTCAAGAACGACGCCAAAGTGGACGCTGTTCTGAAACCCTCCTTCAACGTGGGCTTCATCAGCCTGAACGTGCGCAACGAGTACCTCAAAAACGTGAAGGTGCGTCAGGCCATTGCCATGGCCTTCGACAAGAAAGCCATTGTGCAAGAGTTCTGGGGCGACCTCGGTGTGTCCAACGCCAGCTTCCTGCCCCCCGTCATGAACTGGGCCAACAGCAAGAAAGTGCCTGCCGACTACAAGTACGATCCTGCTGCTGCCAAGAAACTGCTGGCAGAAGCTGGCTACCCCAACGGATTCAGCATGGACTTCTGGTACATGCCCGTCTCCCGTCCTTACTTCCCCAACCCCAAAGACATCGCTGAGGCCATTGCTGCAGAACTCTCGGGCATCGGCATCAAGGTCAACCTGAAGACCAAAGACTGGGCCCAGTACCTGCAAGACCGCAACACTGCTCCCTTCTTCGATGTGTACATGATCGGCTGGACCGGTGACTACGGCGACCCTGACAACTTCTACAGCGCTTACTACGGCCCGAGCGCCAGCGATGACTCTGGTTACAACCCCAAAGAACTCGCTGACCTGCTGGAGCAAGGCAAAGCTGCCAAAGGACAGGCTGCCAAAGCCCGCGTCTACAGCAAAATCCACGAAATCACCTACAACGCTTACGTGCGCATTCCTGTGGTGCACAGCCAGCCTCTGGCCGGCAAAGCCAAGTACGTGAAAGGCTGGGTCCCCAGTCCCCTCGGCTCTGAAGCCTTCAACAAAATCACCATCGACGGCAAAAAGTAACCTTTAAGGCCGCAACAACATCTATGTAGGACTGTTGATAGGGACATGGTGTGAAGCTGTGTCCCTGTTGCTGTGTAAGGAGCACCTTTGACTGCTTATATCTTCCGAAGACTGTTCAGAATGTTCACCGTGCTGATCGGGGTGACCATTGTGGTGTTCGGTTTCGTGCGACTGATTCCCGGTGATCCCGCCGTGGTGATGCTGGGAGAACGGGCCAACCCTCAAGTGGTGGAAGCCTTCCGAGAAAGGCTGGGCCTGAACAAACCCATCTTCATCAACACCCAGAATCCGCTGGACACCCAGTTTTTCCGCTTCATGGGACAGGTGTCCAAAGGGGACCTTGGGCAAGGCATCAAGAGCCAGATTCCAGTGGCCGATGAACTGAAATCCCGTTTCCCTGCCACTGTGGAATTGTCTCTGGGGGCCATGCTGTTTGCCTTGTTGATCGGACTTCCTGCGGGCATCATCGCAGCGCTGAACCGCAACAAGCCACTGGACAACATCGCCATGACCATCAGCCTGATTGGGGTCAGCATGCCTGTGTTCTGGCTGGGCCTGATTCTGGTGTTTTTCTTCTCGGTGCAACTGGGTTGGCTTCCCCCGAGTGGTCGTCTGGACCCCAGCATCAACTTTGACAGCATCACCGGCATGAACCTGATTGACAGCCTGCTGCATGGTCGTCTGGATGGTTTCGGCAGCACCCTCACCCACCTGATTTTGCCGTCCATTGCTCTGGGCACCATTCCAATGGCGATCATCGCCCGCATCACCCGTTCCAGCATGCTGGAGGTCCTCAGTCAGGATTACGTGCGCACTGCCACCGCAAAGGGTCTTGAACACCGCAAAGTAGTACTCAAACACGCCCTGCGCAATGCTTTGCTCCCTGTGGTGACCGTGATTGGTCTACAAGTCGGCTTGCTGCTGGGCGGAGCCATCCTGACCGAAACCATTTTCTCGTGGCCCGGCATCGGTTCATGGCTGGCACAGGGCATCTTCGAGCGTGACTATCCCGTGATTCAGGGAGGCATCATCTTCGGTGCTCTGGTGATTTCTGTGGTGAACCTGCTGGTGGATGTCAGTTACGCCTACCTCGACCCCAGGATCCATTACTCGTGAGGCACACATGACTGCAGTCACCAACACAACCCCACCCAAAAAAGCCCAGAGCGTGTTCTGGAAACGTTTTAAGAAGTCCAGCCCCGGCAAAGTCGGTGCTGTGGTGGTGCTCATCTGGGTTTTGATCGCCCTGATTGGACCCATCCTGAAGCCCTACGATCCCACCACCGACCGTTCCTTCCGGGACCGCCAGCAACCCCCAAGCATCATGGCCCTGTGGGACACCGAACTGAAGGAAAAACTCACCGATGAAAACGGCAAGGTGAATTACTTCAAGCATCCGTTTGGCACCGACAACCTCGGGCGTGATGTGGCGGTGCGGGTGCTGCACGGCTCACGCATCTCTTTGCAAATCGGTCTGGCCGCCACCGTGCTGGCCATGCTGGTGGGAAGCCTGCTCGGGATCATCTCGGGTTACTTTGGCAAGTGGGTGGACAACACCATCGGATGGTTCACCGACATTTTGCTGGCCTTTCCGGGCATTTTGCTCGCCATTGCGGTCTCAGCCATCCGTCCGCCAGACATCAGCGCCACAGCAGCCCTGTACCTGACCATGGTGGCGGTGTCGGTGGTGCAAATTCCGGTGTACGTCCGTCTGGCACGGGGTGTGGTCATCGGCATCAAAGAGCGCGAGTTCATTCAGGCAGCCACCGCTCTGGGAGCCCCCACCAACCAGATCATTTTCAAACATGTGCTGCCCAACAGCCTGACCCCCCTGATTGTGCAAGGGAGCCTTTCGATTGCCACCGCCACCCTTGAAGCTGCCGCTCTGGGCTTCCTTGGTCTGGGTGCACAGCCTCCCTTCCCCGAGTGGGGCACCATGATTGCAGACTCCAAGGACCTGTACCAGAGTGCCCCCTGGACCATGATTTTTCCCGGTCTGGCCATCCTGACCTGGGTGCTGGGTTTCAACCTGCTGGGAGATGGTCTGCGCGACGTGCTGGACCCCAGAAGCAACCACTGATGTTCAACTGGCCAAGCTTTGATCAAACAGTTGATCAAACAAACGAGCGGGTTCTCTCGGCTCAGAAGTGAACAGTTCACAGTAGACAGCGAAAAGAAATGGGTCAGGCCACCCACTGACCAAAACAACAAGAAGCGCAGAGGAGAACACCCTCTGCGCTTTTTTGATGCTCATCTGCCAACCGGAACCCGGAACGAATACTGGACCCGGGTCAGGTCTTCAGAGATGGTCCAGAGGGTTCTTGCAGATTGCAGGTCGTACGCTCTGGGATTGGCTTTGACTGGCACTGGATGTCCCTTGGTGTCTTTGTGGGGTCCGATGTATTCCCCACCCCGAATGGTGTCTGAGGTGGCTGCAAACAGGGTGGGCAGTGCCCCTTGATCGGCAGGTTGAGCAAACAGACGGTTGGCGAGTTGGTTGAGTTGCATCATGAAGCTGGAACCACTCATTTTGGGTGCTACATATTGCAAGTTGGTGGCAGCCCATCCGGGATGGCAACTGACCGCCAGAGTGCTGCTCTGGGCCATTTTGAGTTGCCGTTGCAATTCCAGCGTGAACAGCAAGTTGGCGAGTTTGCTCTGGCCATATGCGGGCCAAGGAGAGTATCTTTTTTGACCCATCAGGTCCCTGAAATTCATGCGTCCAATCACATGGGCACGGCTGCTGACGTTCACAATTCTGGAATGGGGTGTAGAGAGGAGCACAGGCATCAGAAGCCCTGTCAGGGCAAAGTGCCCGAGGTGGTTGGTCCCGAGTTGCATCTCGAAACCATCTCTGGTGGTGCGTCTGGGGATGGCCATGATGCCTGCATTGTTGATCAGCACGTCCAGTTTGCGGTGTTTTTGCATGAACATCTGGGCAAAGGCTTGAATGCTTTTCAGGTCTGCAAGGTCCAGAGGCATGACTTGCAACTCAGCTTGTGGATGTTGTTTGCGGAGGTTGGCTGCCACCTCTTCTCCGGCTTGCGTGTTGCGTACAGCCAGCACAACGGTTGCATTTCTTGCAGCCAGAACTTTGACGGCTTCCAGCCCAATTCCGCTGTTGGCTCCGGTCACAATGAAGGTTTTGTTCTGTTGAGAAGGCATCTGATGGATGGTCCAGGGTTGTTGGCTCATGGTGTTCCTCGGGTGGAGTGGGTTTGCGAAGGGTCAAGCAAGCATTATAGATCGAACATTCATTCTAGTTGAAGCACAAAAAAGGGTGTGTGTTGTAAAACCATTCCCATTTCAATCTGCAAAACTCAGGATTCAGAAACGGCAAGCCAGCAAGCATCTGCAATCTGTTCCAGTTGTTGCTGGTCCAGACTGAGGCTTCCGGTCAGGTGTTCGGTGCGGGCCACCCGGGCAGCCACACCCAGAGACATCTCCCACAACACTTCAAGTGGCAAAGCCTTGAGGCGACCTTCAGGACCAGAGAAAATGTCCAGCATCTGGTTCAAAGCATCCTCTGCCTCTTTGATTTCTCCATGTTTCTGAAAATAAGGAGAGTTTTCAAACTGCTCCAGAAAGAGGGTCTCTTTGGGATGGTCCCGATGGTACTGGTAACCATTCAGCCAGATTTGCCGGAACGCCTGCGCAGGTGGCAACTGCTCTGGATGGTGTTGGACCAGAGCGCGGCTGTAAGAGAGTTTGACTTCGGTGTAAAGGGCATGGATCATCTCGTCTTTGTTTTCGAAGTAGTGGTAGATGATGCCTGCACTGGCTCTGGAACGCTGGGTGATCATGGACATGGGTGTATCGTGAAATCCCCTTTCGGCAATGAGTTCCAGTACAGCCTGTAAAATGGCCGCTCGCCTGTCCTGTGAAGTGGTTTTGGGGGTTGGGCGGGTCTGAGGCATAACAGTACTATACTGCCCTCTCTGGAAACTGAAGCTGGAGCGAAATCAACATTCGATTAGATCGAACGTTCATTCTAGTTTTAGCATGGAAAGGACAGGAATGCAAGAGGAGAAAGCCACGAGTCCTGTAGGGGATACGTGTGCGTGGCCTTGAGGCCGAGAGCCAAGAGCCGAGGGCCAAGAAAGAAGCTTTGAGGGCGCAGCACGCTGCGCCCCTACAGATCCCATTGACCATGTTTTTTGCGTCTTACACGACGCCTTTGGATCTGGGCTCTCGGCCCTCAGCCTTACTCCTTGGCCCGAGGATCCTCTGGGTGCACCGCAAAAATGTTCCCCCAGGGCTTGTAAATGCTCTTGATGGAGTCCTTTTTGACCTCTCCGTTGTCATACTTCACGGTGCGGTCAATCACCACCGTCACGCCCTTCTGGGCACTGTCGATCTGGCGGATGCCTCCTCTGGGCACACTGGCATCTGCAACGTACTGGGGTCCAGCAGGAGGCTTGACGTTGGAGATCTGGGATTTGCCGACCTCCACCTTGCGGTCAGGTTTGGGGCCGAACAGGTCAAAACGCAGGGTTTGTTTGGCTGTGTCCCATTTGGCCTGAATGAACAGGTTGGTTCCGGTGTCGTTCTTGAATTTGAGGTTTTTCACCGGGCTGTAAACGGTGGCCTCATAACCCACAGGGTCGTAGTAGTGCACCCAGTAAGAGTGGTAATGCCGCTCGGTGATGGGCAGACCCGATTCGTAAGCAGCACGGAAAATGGTGGTGGACACCTGACAGATGCCTCCTCCGTCCTCCATCCCGAGTTTGTCGCCCAGAATCACATAACCGGGCACAAAACCATTGGCTTTGCTGATGTCCCCAACGGTTTTGTTGAAGTCAAACTCCTTGCCTGCCTCGATGTACTGCTCGTTGATTTTGGAGGCCCCATTGACGATGTTGGTGACCCGGAAACTCGGGCTTCCTTTGAAACTGGACTCCCCTCCTCCGAAGTGGTACAGGATGCCCTGATCGGCAAACTTCTGCACCGAACGTTTGGGAGAGGTGCGCTCGACCACCAGTTCACTGCTGGGCTTGTCGGACATGATGGCATCCAGCAGTTTTTCTTCGGTGGCTTTTTCATCCACCTTCCAGCCCGATTGCTGTTCGGCCCACCAGTTGCCTTCCTTGTTGGAAAACAGGGCTTCTTTGGGCCCTCGGGCATTGAGTTGCTTGTACACTTTTTCCAGATCCGGGCGCAGGTTGCTGGAGATCTTTTTGTATTTCTCAGAGCGCTCGATCAGGTTGTTGTCCAGTTTGAAAGACTTCACAATCACAAAGTTTTCCAGCTTCCCAGAGCGAATCCGGTACTCGTTGACTTTCAGGATCAGCTTGAAGTCCAGTTTGGGTTCGGGCTTCTGGGCCTCTGGTTTTTCGGTTTCACCAGAGGGTTTTTGTTCTTCCTGCTGGGTTTGGGGCTCTGGTTCGGAGGCATCGTTCTGGGCCAGAGCAGAGGTGAGGGAAGCCAGCAAAACCAGCACAGGAAGGGAAGCTTTTTGCAATGGGGTGTGTTTCATGTGAACCTTTCAGATGGAGGGCAGGTGTTCTGACATGGGCAGCACCTTTTTTGAAGGTGTTGCTCGGGTTGCTTTAAATTGTAAACTCGGGAATTCCCTGAGTCTCCGATTTTCTCACAATTGTGGCTCCATCTTATCTTTATCTCATTTTCATGTTTGTGACCACCATCAGATCCCATCAAAAAAGGCGAGGTGCCTCCTCGCCTTGACTGCATTGCTGGTTGAAACTGTAAACCTCACTCCAGAGAGTCCAGAATCACTTCATGGACTTCCAACTGGTTGGGGCCAGAGAACGCCTCTCTGGGCAGGGTGCCACTGCGGGCATGTCCCTGTTTGAAGGCTTCCGATTCCGTCCAAGCCTTGAAGGCCTCCTGACTTTCCCAGAGGGTCAAAACCACATAAGGATCGCCGGGTTTGGCGGGTTTCAGCACCATGTTTCGAAGGAAACCAGGCATCTGGTCCACCTGACGGGCACGGTTTTTGAAACGCTCCTCGAATTGCTCTGCGTACTCGGGGTGGACAAAAATGCGGTTGGCAACAGTGATCATGGTCAACTCCTCAAGGGTGGGCAGCGATCAGGGCTTTCAAAGCCCGGCCCCGGTGCGAAATCGCATGTTTTTCTTCAGGGGTCAGTTCGGCCATGGTGCAACCGTAATCGGGCACAAAAAAGACTGGATCGTAACCAAAACCGCCCGAGCCTCTGGGTTCACGGGTGATGTAACCCTCCACTTCGCCCCGGTAAAACTCGTCCGTGCCGTCTGGATGAGAGACCACCACCACGCTCACAAATTTGGCTTTGCGGTGGGTGTTGGCTCCAAGGTTCTTCAGGAGGAGTTCATAACGGGCCTGATCGCTGGGCAGATCGCCACCATAACGGGCACTGTACACACCGGGTTCATTCCCAAGGGCTTCCACTTCAAGGCCAGAATCGTCTGCCAGAGCAGCAATCCCTGTGGCGTTGCAGATGGCTCTGGATTTGAGCAGGGCGTTCCCCTCGTAGGTGGTTTCGGTTTCCTCTGGCATCTCCAGTTGAAAATCTTTGAGGCTGAGGGCTTCCCAGCCCAGAGGGGCAATGGCCAGACCGATTTCCTTGACTTTGCCGGGGTTTCCGGTGGCAATGATCACTTTCATGCAGGGCACCTCACGGTTTTTGTTTCCAGTTGTTCTTTACAGTTGTTCTTTGACGATTTTCACGATGTCCTGCACGCTCAGGACACCAATTTCCACCATCTCAGCAAATTTGTTTTTGTCGATGGGGTCTTTCTCGGTGCCACCTTGCACTTCGATCAGTTGACCGCTGCCTGTGGCGATGATGTTCAGGTCTGCCTCGGCTTTGACATCTTCCTGATAGTCGAGGTCCACGCGGATTTCGCCATCCACCATGCCCACACTGATGGCCCCAATTTCATGGGTGAGCGCCCAGTCGGTGATTTTCCCCGAGTTGAACAGCCGTTCGGTCAGGTCATGCAAAGCCACGTAACCCCCAATGATGGACGCCACACGGGTGCCTCCATCGGCCTGAATCACATCGGCATCAATGATGATGGTCTGGTCACGGAAAGCCCCGAGGTCCACGCAGGAACGGAATGCCCGGCCCATCAGACGCTGGATTTCCTGTGTGCGTCCACCGTTGGCGACCCGCTCTCTGGAAATGCGCTCGTGGGTGGCTCTGGGCAGCAGGTTGTACTCGGCCATCAGCCAGCCCTGTTTGGTGCCTTTCACGTGGAAGGGCACTTTCTTTTCGAGGGTGGCGGTGACCAGCACCTTGGTGTGGCCCATTTCGATCAGGCAACTGCCCTCGGCATAACGGTTCACTTTGCGGGAAATTTTCAGGGGACGCAATTCCAGCGTGCCACGGGACGTTCTAGGCATGTTCTTCCTTCCTTGGGGTTGCGCGGTGCACAACCATGGGTTCACCCCAGAGGGTCTGGACAATCGGGGCGACAGCGTTGGGTTCTCCAGTGGTGAAGACCGTGACTTTTCCCGTGGTGCCTTCAGACAGCAGTTGTTTTTCGGTCAGGACCCGGCGGGTCTGTTTTGCCACAGCAAATCCAGAGTCCAGCAAAGTCAAATTCGGATACAGGAGGCCCAGAGCCTCCTTCAAAAACAGGTAATGGGTGCACCCCAGCACCAGATGGTCCATCCCAGCATCGATGAGGGGCTGCAAGGTTTGCTGCAACACCTCCCGGGTGTATGGGGTGTTCAATTGGGCAGATTCCACCAGAGGGACCAACTCGGGATGGGTGGCCTTGAGCACCGTCACGTTCCGTGGCTGTGCAAACTGCTCGATCACCTCTTGGAGCAAACGCCCCCTCAAAGTCCCTTCGGTGGCCAGCACGCCCACCGTTCCGGTCCGGGTGCGTTCCACAGCAGGTTTGACCGCAGGAACCAGACCCACCACCGGAAAATCCGGCCCGGCATCTTCACGCAGCGTTTGCAGGGCTGCTGCAGATGCCGTGTTGCAAGGCACCACCAGCGATTTCACCCCTTGATCCTGCAAAAAATGCATGACGTTCAGGGAAAGCCGCTGAATTTCAGCATCCGACTTCTGACCGTAAGGGCAGTTGAGGGTGTCCGCCAGATAAATGAAGTGCTCCTCTGGAAGCAGGCGCACCAGTTCTTTGAGGACCGACAGCCCACCCATCCCCGAGTCAAAAACCCCGATGGGGGCCTTCTGGAGGGCAGGTTGGGACTGGTTTTGCTCGTTTGGCATCACCCAAAGATTGTACAGCATCAAAAGGCTTTTTCTGTGGAAAACCAGAGGCACAGATGCAAAGGCACAATGCGCCTCTGGCATAAGCATTTCTGGCTGCTGCTATTCTTCCTGTCCGGTGCTGGTGCCCTCTTCCTCCAGAGGTTCATCGAACCAGTTGGGCCCCTGTGCCTGTTCTTTCAGGACCACCACTTCTGACAGGGTCGAAAAAGGGCGGTGGGTTTGCTCGAACATGGCTTCCTGAGGGCAACTGGGAATGCAGGCTCCACATCCGGTGCAGGAAGCCACCTCCAGCAGAATGCGGAAATCCCCCTCTGGAGTGATCTCCCGCTTGATGGCTTCGGTGGGGCACACGTTCATGCAGACCGGGCAGAAGTTGCACTCATCGTTGACCTGAGGGGTCACCCAGTAGACTTCGGTGTCTGGGGCAGGGCTGGGTTTCAGGGCTTTTTTGCGCCAGATCCAATCGGTGGGGATGCGTTCTCTGGGGTCCGACCAGTCTACGAACGGCAAAGGCTGCTCTGGGATGAGGTCTGCCACCACCTGTTTGGCGGTCCCGAGCAGGCTTCCCATGATGCCCCGCCTGCTCACGATGGCCCCTTTGTTTTCTGCAGTGGCGTTCTGCCCTTGTTGCAGGTTGACTTTGAGGGGCTGCCCGGTGGCTTCCCGGTACTGGTCCGCTTTGTCCACGACATCCATCAGGTGGCGCAGGACCTCTGGACCCCCAACCGGACAACTGGCACAATCTCCATGAAGCAAGGTGACTTCTTTGTTCCACGCTCCAGCAGCCACCAGAGAAGCCGGGGTCACTCTGGCAAGGCACTTGAGGGTCGGATGGGGCGTGCTGAGCTGCGAGCAGGCCAGTGTGGATTCTGCACCCTGCTGTTTGTGGATGGCGTGCATGGTGCTCTCGATGTCAAATTCCAGAGCACCCGAGGGACACACCTGCGTGCACAGACCGCATCCAGTGCAGTTCACTTCGCTGATGGTGACGGTGTTGCCCGACAGGTCAATGGCATTGTGGGGGCACACATCCTGACATTTCGAGCATCCACCCACCGCATAGCGGGTGAGCAAGCAACGTTCAGGGGTGAACCGTGGGGTGGGGTTGGTGAGTTTCAAGAAGGAGTTGAACAGCCCGCCGAGCATATGTTGTCAGCTTACTACGTCTGGATGAGGGGAAAGGTGATGCAAAAGCAAAAAGCTGAAGGCAGAAGGCCAAGGCCCTCTTAAGGCTCCAGCATAAACATTTCTGCCTTCTGCCTTTTTCATCCCAACCCGTAAATCTCCAGAAACCTCTGGATGCGCTTTTCCAATGTGGGCAGAGGGGCCACTTCACCGCACACCCAGTCGGGCTGGTAATTGCGACACACCAGAGGGCGTTCCTGATAGATGCTGCACAGGCAATCGGCCTGAAGGTGCTTGCAGGGCACACCCAGAGGTTTCTGCAAGGTGCTGATGTCCGGCGCAGAACAGCAAGCCCCACAAGCGGTGCACTCCCGATGAAACATGCTTCTGGGAGGATGCTCTGGTGGGGGGTCAAAACGGTTCATGACCATTTACGCATGGACCATCAAATGATCAGTCGCTCCATGCAAATCACCATGGGATCATCTGCGTAAGGACCATATTTGGGCACCCTGCTGTAGCCATGCTCTTCAAAGAAGTGCTGGGCTGCGGTGTGGTTGAGGTCCACTTCTGCGCGCAGGGTGACATAACCCCTTCTGGAAGCGGTCTGTTCGGCTTCCCTGAGCAGGGCTGTGGCCACCTGACGCCAGCGGTACTCGGGGTTGACGAGCAACAAACGCAGTTGGGCAATGGTATCGGTTTGTTCAAAAGGGAATTTGCGGTAACCCACGCAACCCACCACCCGACCTTCAACGTAAGCCAGAAAAAAGTCCGATCCTGCCTTCAAAAAAGCATACAAACTGCCCGTGGTGAGGGTTTCATTGACGGTGTAGGCTGCGTTGGGCTCTGGGGACAGTTGGTGAATCAGGTCCTCTGCTCCGATGGACATGGGATCCGAAGAACGCACGGAAACCGTCACCATGTCAGGCCCTCCCCTGCTGCGGGCCACTCGGGGTCGATCATGCGACGAAGCAAAACCACCTGTCCCCAGTGGTATGCATTGTGCAGAAGGTAAACCTCCAGACGGGCTCCCACCGTTTCATGGTCTTGCAGAACCCGTTCGGATTCTTCCAGAGCATACCTGCGCAACTGTTCCAGATTGCTTAGGGTGCGGGTTTTCAGGAGTTCCCAGCCCTCTGGGTCCACTGCAGGCCAGCTTTCTGAGGCATGTTCTACGGTTTTGCTTTCCACACCACTCAGTTCATCCAGAATGTGGTTTTGCCAGAAGTCGATGTGGGCAACCACCTCTGCTGCACTGTGAGGTGCACCCAGAGGCTTCTGGCAAGCCACAGGGGCAGAAAGGTCCAACAGTATTTTTTCAGGATTCAAAAAAGACCCGCCGCCCATGAAGCCATCGGCGAGCAGTTGGGGGGTGGCCCCTCGTGTCAAATCGCTCATCAGCCCTCCAGAAGTGCGAAAGCTTGCCATGGATGGTCCGCAGGCAGTTTGGACAGCAACCAATCGCGCTGGTCTGCTGTCAGACGGGGAAAAGTCTGTTCGGCATCTTCCCAGTCTTTGGTTCGAATTCCTGCTGAACTTCCGCTCTTATACAGTAACACCACCTCGGGTGAGAGGTAAGGCAAACCCTGTCTGCAGTGCTTGATCACGACAGAGCAGCGAACGGTCGGATTTCTGCGGTAGGTCCACTGTTCGGCATCTCTGTCGTTCAAAAGCAAGTCCAGGGTGGGGTGTGCAGGATGCATGGCATGCACTTGATGGTCGGGAAGCATGATGTCTTCGGCAGGGTCCCACGAAAAGAACTGGCCTTGATGGATGCGTTCAAGGGTCCAGCCTTTTTCCTGAAAATACCGCTGGAGGATGTGCTGCTCATCCCGGTAAACAAACAGGTCAAGGTCTTCATGGTGGCGCACCGCATGGCCCCTCTGGATGGCCAGAGCCCAACCTCCGGCCACTGCCCACTCAAACGGGGCATCCTGCAAAACCTTTTGCAGCCTCTTGACAGGCCCGAGGCTTTTTTCCCATTGGATGGCTTCTTCCAAAAGCTCATGCACGATGGCGCCTTTGGACAGGGTGTAAGAAGGTCGGTCATTGGGGTACAGGGCTGCAAGGTGCAATTTCACTTGCTCGTAGCGTCTGGCAGCCTCTGGAAAAGCCCGCAGGTAATCCCGAAAAAGCACATGTTCCCACCAGAACCCCTGATCGTTGTCCATTTCAACCACATGAACATGATGGGTTCGGGGTTCACGCTTGAAGAAAAGCCGTCCGGGAACACCCATTTCTCCCATGAATTCGTAGCCCAGATCTGCAAAAACCTCAATGGCCTCTGGGGTGAGGGGCCGGGTGATGCCCACCATGATGTCGATGATGTTTTTGGCCCGGATGGGTTGGATGGCGGTCGAACCGATGTGCTCGATGAGCAAAGGTCCGGTCACTGGAAACAGTTCTTTCAGCAGCAATCGGCGTTCCTGCTGGTATTTCTGGTTCCAGAGGGGATCGTGTGCCACCAGTTCAATCTCAGGCATGCTCGGGTTATAGCACATCCCAGCGCAGAAAAGTTGTCATTTGGTCACGACAAAGTCAGCTAAGGGAAAAGGCTTACCCGTTGCTGAGTGCAATCCGTGGTCTGCACCAGCGTTGTTTCAGGTCAATGAAGTTGTACATCCTCTTTGGCATGGTTTTGTTCACAATCTTCTGCTTGTGCATGTTGTGATGCATTGAACATCAGACGGTTGCCTCTTTTTCCTGCAAAACAACTGGACGCTTTCAATCCACATGCATCGTTCCATCATTTTTTTCTCATGTCTTTGTGATTCTTTCATGAAGTGCTAAAGTACAGAAGACTTCAAAGGAGTGTGCGAAGTTGAACCCCACCCGCCAATAGGGTGGGGTGAATTGCAAATGGCTTTCACCATGTCATGAAAACCTTTATTTATATCCATTCCCGATATATCAAGGCTTGACCAGTGGTGGATGTGATCGATTTGACCTGTCTTTCTGAAAAATGATTTCAGGTTTTCAAATGTTTTGCAGGGTGATGCCAACAGGCCCGAGAACCCCAGTGCAAACCAACTTGTGCACAATCAATCCCGGGCTTTTTCCTCTTGCATGGCTTGACGTCCCAACAAACAACATCGCGTCACTTCCAGCAATCTGCGGGTCTGGTGAACAATGGCCTGTTTGCTTGCATCATCCACACCCTGCCCTGTGGCTGTCACACTGGTGCCATAAGGGTTGCCCCCTGCAGCAAAAATGCTCTGATCGGTGTATCCCGGAGGCACAAGGATGGTGCCCCAATGCATCAAGGTGATGTACATGGTTTGCAAGGTGGTTTCCTGCCCTCCATTGGGGTTTTGAGCACTGGTCATGACACTGACGGTTTTGTTGGCCAGTTTTCCACTGCCCCAGAGCGGTCCTGTCGTGTCAATGAAAGCCCGCATCTGACTGGCCGCTCCACCATAACGGGTGGGGGTGCTGAACAGCAAGGCATCTGCCCACTCCAGATCGGGCAAGGTGACCTCCGGGATGTCACGGGTCTGGTCGATCAGGGCACGCCATTCTGGACGGCTGTTGATGGCCTGCTCAGGTGCAGTTTCTGGGACTTTCAGGAGCCGAACTTCTGCGTTCAGCTCTCTGGCAGCTTCAGCAGCAATGGAAGCCATTGTGTGGTTGGTGCCTGTAGAGCTGTAATAAATCACGGCGATTTTGGGTTGAATGGTCTGCTGGTTCATTTTTGCCTCCAGCTTGATGATAAGAATCCAGCTTTCTTCACATGGCAAGATTTTTTACCTTGTCACAAACATCACCAGAGACATCAGGAAACTCTATGAAAATCAAGTAAAGGAATTTTAAAGGCGTCTCTAAAGAAAAACCTAAAATTCCATAAAGAAATCGGCTCTCATTTATCATCCCCAGATTTCGTCCAACCGATACTTTGAATGCATGCAAAGACACATTCTCGTCCTGCCCCTTTTGCTGCTTTCCGTCGCTCTGGCCAAACCCCAGATCAGCCCCCAGAGGATCATCGTGAACCCTCTGCCCACCGACCTTTATGTGAATGTCTGGCTGGACAAAGGGGGCAATACCCCCGGTTATTATCCAGGCGAAAACATTCGCATTTTCACCCGGGTCAATCAGGATGCTTACGTGTACCTCTTCAATGTGGATGCCGATGGGCACATCGATTTGATCTTGCCCAACAATTACGACAACGGAGACAACTTTGTGCAGGCCAACACCACCAAAGTGTTTCCAGACCGCAACGATCCCTTTGAATATGAAATTGCTGCTCCATACGGCATCAACAAGGTGCTGGCCGTGGCCAGCCGTGAACCCCTGAACCTGCGTTCTCTGGCCCGTTTCACCGATGAAAACGAATACTTCGCCACCATCACCATTGAAGGGGAATGGAACTTCGCCCGCAAGCTCTCCATCATCATTCAGCCTTTGCCCCAGAGGGACTGGGTGACAGACACCGCCCGTTACAACGTCAGATACTGAGTGAAGCACAGCGTGAAACACTGAAGCCCAGCACACCCGAAAGGGTGAACAGAAGGTGTACATTGACCTGCACGGGTTGGTGCACCTTCTGTTTTTATGGGTCACCTGCCTGAAAATGCATGACGCTTTTACGCAGTCCAACGAAAAAAGCGTCACAAAAGTTTTATACTGGACCGTATGACCGCTTCACTTGTCCAGTGGGACCACCTGTTTGCCGATCGCGCCAAGCGCATCACCTCTTCGACCATCCGTGAGCTTTTGAAACTCACCCAGCAACCGGACATCATCTCCTTTGCTGGTGGCCTTCCTGCCCCAGAGCTTTTTCCTGTGCAGGAAGTGGCAGCAGCCACCCAGAAAGTGCTGACCGAACAGGGGGCACAATCGTTGCAGTACAGCACCACCGAAGGGCATGCTCCCCTGCGCAAATGGATTGCTGCACAACAGGGCAACATCAATCCGGACAACATCCTGCTGGTGAGTGGTTCCCAGCAAGGTCTGGACCTGCTGGGCAAAATCCTGATCAACCCCGGCGACCTGATCGGCGTGGAAACCCCCACCTATCTGGGTGCCCTGCAAGCATTCAGCCCTTACGAGCCCGAGTACGTCAGCATCCCCACCGATGATGAAGGCATCGACACCACCGCTCTGGAAGAACTGCTGAAGCAGAAAAACCTGAAATTCATTTACGCCATCCCCAACTTCCAGAACCCCACCGGACGCACCATGTCTCTGGAGCGCCGCAAAAAACTCGTGGAAATCACCGGCAAACATGGCGTGCTGTTGCTGGAAGATGACCCTTACGGCAAATTGCGTTTCCGTGGCGATTTCCCACCCAGCCTGTTCTCTCTGGGTCTGGAATACGCTGGCGGCGATGAAAGCCAGAACCACGTGATCTACATGAGCACCTTCTCCAAAACCCTCACGCCCGGTCTGCGTGTGGCATGGGTGTCTGCCAATCCCACCATCAACAAAAAACTGGTGCAGGCCAAGCAAGGGGCAGACCTGCACACCCCCACCCTCAACCAGATGATTGTCTTTGAATTGGTCCACGAAGTGCTGGCCAAACAAACCGAACTGGTGCGCAAAGTGTACGGCGAACGGGCCAACCTGATGAAAGCCGCTCTGGAAAAACACCTCCCAGAGGGGGTCTCTTTCACCGATCCCGAGGGGGGCATGTTTTTGTGGCTCACCCTTCCCGAGCACCTCAAATCCACCGAACTGCTCAAGCAGGCCGTGGAATACAAGGTGGCTTTCGTGCCCGGAACCCCTTTCTTCGCTCTGGGCGGCGGAGAAAACACCATGCGCCTGAGCTACTCCTGCGCCAATGCAGAGCAGATCGAACGGGGCATCTCCAGCCTCGGAGAAGTGCTCAAAAAGAACCTGTAAACATCAAAATTCCACAGGGGGCCTGAAGGGCCCTCTTTTTTGTTGTCCGAAATTTTGCTGCTCAGTCCTGGCAAATGGACAGGGTCTGAAAAACCGGAAAAATGGCCTTTTGTTTCAACAGGAGGGTGGCCTGCTCCGCGGTCAAAGCGTTTTCTTCAGTCAGCCACCACTGCAAGACCCCGAGAATGCCTCCAGCCAAAAATTCTGCCACCATTCTGGGATGGGTGGCATGGGGCACACTGACCTTCATGCGGTTTTCAAAAAAATCTGCGATGTAATTGCGAATGGATTGTCCCACCTGCATGGCACTGGGCACATCCAGTGCTGTCCTGAACAGGGTCTTTTCCTGCCCAGCAAGTTCGAACAGAGCAGTCAGCATGGGATTGGGCTCTTCTGGAAGATCGGATCCACTGTTGGGAAAACGGTCTCTCAGGGCTTCCAGAGGGGCCTTCAAACTTTGCCACAACAGATCGTGCTTGTCTTTGTAATGCAAGTAAAAAGTGGCCCTCCCCATGTTGGCTTCTCGGGTCAGGTCCTGCACAGCAATGCTTTCATAGCCTTGCTTTTCAATGAGCTGGATCAAAGTGGTTTTCAGCAGGTCTCGGGTGCGCTGGATGCGACGGTCTTCGGTCTTCACTGCCCTCAGTATAACCTGTGTTGCCAAATCGCCATTGACATTACTGGACAACAGACACATAATAGACATATGTCTAATATTTTACTTGTGTCCAAAGGAGCCACATGAAGGTCTGGGGCATCAATTCGGTCAACGCACAGTTGAAAAAAAGCTGGTTTGCTTCTCCCAAAGAGGGGCTTTCTCGGGTTTTACAGGTGATGCAGGATGCACAATGGCATGAATTGTCTCCCATGCTGAGCTGGGTCATTGAACATCCCAGAGCAGGGATCATTCTGGTGGATGCCGGAGAAAAACCGCAGGCCATGGACCTGAGCAGGTATCCTCTGGCCCCTCGCATGATCACCCGCAACATGATCCGGTTTCCCGAAAATTTTCAGTCTCCCCTGCCCGAGCAATTGAAGCAAATGGGCATCCAGGCCTCAGACGTGGAACACATCATCGTCACCCACTTGCATCAGGACCATGTGGGACACCTCAGCAGTTTTCCCAAAGCCAAAGTCTGGGTTTCCAGAGCAGAGTTTGAAGCCACCCAGAAACCTTTTGCCCACATGAAGGGATATTGGCCTTCCATGTTCCCTGAAGGCTTCAAACCCGACCTGATCGATTACAGAGACGGAACCTTCCACCATTTCGAGGCCAGCAAAGCCCTGTTTGAAGACCTCTGGATTGTTCCCACTCCGGGCCACTCACCCGGTCACCAGTCCGTCATTGTGAAAAGCCAGGACAGGTTTCTGGTGCTGGCAGGTGATGTGACTCCAGCCCTGCAATACCTGACTTTGGATGCTGTGGACATGATTTCAGCCATGGCTGATCCCCAGCAGGCCCGGCAGAGCAAACAGAAAATGGTGCGCTTCATGCAGGAACAAAACGCCCTTTATCTTCCTTCACATTGCCCTACAGCCATGGACCGCTTGCATGCTTTCCAAACACAAAAAACCCTCGCCTGAGTGCGAGGGTTTTGCAGGCAAATCAGATCACCAGGCGTTTTGGAACAGAAACCCGAGGAATTGAGGGTAAAACTCTCTGGGCACTTCGATCCAGGGGAAGTGTGCGCAGTTGTCCTGCAAAACAAATTTTCCGCCGGTTTTTTCAGCGATGCTCTTCCCCACTTCGTAAGGAAGGGGGTCCAGCAGACCGTGGGCCACATACACCGGAATGTTGCTCAGTTCTCCGAGGCGATCGGTGATGTTGAAGCCACTGTCAATCAGGTTCTGGTTGAACACTTCAGAAGTCTGAACATTCACAAAAGACTTCTGGGGGACCATGTCCACAATCTTGTTGGCCGTGCGGCGGTCAAACACCACGCGGTACAGGAAAGTGACGAGGCCTTCGGTGAAATCTCCGTTGCCTGCTTTCCAGTCGGCAAGGATTTCTTTGTCCAAACGGTTCAAACGGGCGTTGGCTTCCCGGTCAAAATCTGCCAGATAGGCCATGTCGGTGCCTGCGGGATCCAGCAGGGCAATAGATTTGACAAAGTGAGGGTACTTCAGGGCATAAGCCAGAGCAATCTGGGCACCGCTGGAGTGGGCCACAAAAGAGAACTTGTCCCAGCCGTATTTCTGGCGCAGGTTTTCCACGTCCTGAACATGGGCATCCAGAGAGAGGTTCTCGGGGGTGGGGTCTACAACGTTGGTACCGGTCCCACGCAGGTCGGGGAGGACGGCCATGTACTGAAGTTCCAATTCTCTGGCGAGTGGTTCCATGTAATCGGCTGAAAAACCCGGGCCGCCAGAAAGCAGCAGCACAGGACTTCCTGCACCATATACGCGGACTTTGGCTTCTGCTTTGGGAGTTTCTTGTCCATCGTCCACTACCATCACGTCATCATTCATGAAAGGAAACCTCCTCAGCTCCTTGTTGATTTTGTGCTTCTCGAAAGCTTCCTCAGCATATCGTATTTTCATCACAGAAGTGGCACAAAGGGAACTGAAACAGAGGGCAGAAAGCAGAAAGCAGAAGGCAAAAACAAGCCCAACAGGACAAGACCCACCCTGTTTTGTCTGGAACCTTCTTGGCATTCATCTTGCGGCCTTGGAGACGCACGACTTCAGTCGAGGGAGGAAACGACCGCACCGTAGGGGCAGTTGAAGCGGAAACCTCTTGTTGTTTTACGTTCATAGCTGATACACTCCTGCTTATGAAGTTGACCATCAGCGCCAAGCTCAAGTTGAGGCACAATCCCCAGCAGAAAGCCGCTCTGGATGCCGTGACTCTGGCTTACCGTGATGCGCTCAACTTCGCCTCCAAAAAGGCCTTTGAGATGGACAAAACCAGTTCTCAACCCAAATTACACAAGGAAACTTATCCTGTCATTCGTGAGCGCTTCGGACTGGGTTCTCAACTGGCCTGTACGGTGGAAAAACAAGTGGCAGCAACTTTTAAGACCCAATGGACCAAACTCAAGCAAAACCTCAAAGCCAGAGAAGCAGGCCAAACCAAACGCCGCTACAAAGGTCTGGACGCCCCTCCTAAGTTTGTTTCTCGCACTCTGGAATACCAGTACGGACGGGATTACTCTTGGAAGGAAAACCAAAAGGTCAGTGTGGGTACCCTGAACGGACGACTGGTTCTGGAGTACGAAGGCTACCAGAAACATCTGGACTTGATTTCTCAAGGGGTTGAAACGGGTGCCGCCAAGCTTTACTACCAAAAGTCCAAGAAGCAGTATTACTTGATCGTGGCTTTGAACCTTGAACTTCCTGACCCCCGACCCACCGACCATCCTACGGTGGTGGGTGTAGATGTCGGTCAGAGGTATCACTTTGTCGCCCAGAGCAACACGGGGGGGACGTTGTTCCAAGCGGGAGGTCAGGCCCGCCACACCAAAGATCATTTTGCTCATGCAAGAAAAACCCTCCAACGCAAAGGCACTCGTTCCGCCACTCGCCGTTTGGTGAGTTTGTCGGGAAGAGAAAGACGGTTTATTGCGAATTGGAACCACTCGCTGTCCAAAAGGTTGCTGCATCGCTTCCCCAAGTCTTTGATCGGACTTGAGGACTTGACCCACATCAGAGAACGCACAGAGGGGAGAAGCCATCCCAAAGCCACCCAGAAAGTGAAAGCGTCCAAGCGTCGCCGGAGCCAATGGAGCTTTGCGGAATTGCAAGCCTTCTTGAGTTACAAAGCGCCTCTGATGGGCTGCATGACCACCAGAGTCCATGCCCATCACACGTCTCAGTGCTGCCCGAAGTGTGGTCATTGTTCGAAAGGGAACAGGCCGAATGCAGGGCTGATGATGATGTGTGAAGTGTGTGGGTTTCAATTGCATGCAGACCTCGCGGCAGCCAGAAACATCAACTTGAGAACGTTACTCGTCCGGCAAGACTGGATGGGTACGGGTGCCTTGTCAGTGCGCCCTGATGTGTCGTACCGGGAAGTCAAAGCCGTTTACTCGGAACTGAGATGGAGTACAGACACAAGCCTGCGACTTTAGTCGCGGGTCATTGACCTTTTCGTTTCTGAAAATGAACTTTCAAAAATCGGTGTTTGGACCTCGGGACAAAATGCCCCGTACCTCAGGAAGGAACGGACAAGTGACCTAGGCAAGTTGCCGCTTTTCAGGGTTTAATAAAGACATATGTACAACCCAGAACTTGAAGCTTTGATTGCGGAACTGGAAAAGCGTCGGCAAAAAGTCGAACTTGGTGGCGGAAAGGAACGCCAGCAGAAACAGCACCAGCAAGGCAAACTGACCGCCAGAGAACGGGTCCATGAATTGCTGGACGAAGGCTCCTTCATGGAACTCTCCACCTTCAGTGAACATGTGGGTGGCCTCTTGATGCGAGAAATCGAAGCCCCAGGCGAAGGGGTGGTGACCGGATCAGGCACCATCAACGGCAGACGGGTGTACGTGTTCAGTCAGGATTTCACGGTGCTGGGTGGATCTCTGGGCAAACGCAACGCACAGAAAATCACCAAGATCATGGACCTCGCTGCCAAAACTGGATGTCCGGTGATTGGCCTGAACGACTCAGCAGGAGCCCGCATTCAGGAAGGGGTGGACTCTTTAAGCGGCTACGGCGAGATTTTTTACCGCAATGCCATTTACTCGGGCTGTGTGCCCCAGATCAGTGCCATTCTGGGTCCCTGTGCAGGTGGAGCCGTTTACTCCCCTGCCATGACCGACTTCGTTCTGATGACCGAAGGCACCAGTTACATGTTCATCACCGGGCCAGAGGTCATCAAAAGCGTCACCCGTGAAAACGTGACCTTCGAAGACCTCGGTGGTGCCGAAGTGCACATGAAAAAATCCGGTGTGGCCCACATGTCCGGCAAGAGCGACAAAGAAACGCTGGGCATGATCAAAACCCTGCTGGAATACCTGCCCCAGAGCGCCAAAGAGAAACCCCCATTCAAACCCACCAGAGACCCCAAAACCCGCCAGACCAGCAAACTGACGGAAATCATTGACCCGAGCCCCAAAAAGCCTTACAGCATGGTCGAGGTGATCCGCGAAATTGTCGATGACCACTTCTTCTTTGAGGTGCAGCCGGATTTCGCCCGCAACATCCTGACTGGATTTGCCCACCTTGGAGGGCAACCTGTGGGCATCGTGGCCAACAATCCGAAGTTCATGGCAGGCACCCTGAACATCGACGCCTCTGACAAAGCTGCACGTTTTATTCGGACGTGTGACTGCTTCAATGTGCCAATCCTGACTCTGGTGGATGTGACCGGATTCCTGCCCGGTGTGCAGCAGGAGCACGCTGGCATCATCCGGCACGGGGCCAAGATGCTGTACGCCTACGCCGAAGCCTCCGTGCCCAAAATCACCCTGATCACCCGCAAAGCCTACGGCGGGGCTTATCTGGCCATGAACTCTCGGGACATGGGTGCAGATCTGGTCTTTGCCCTGCCCACCGCTGCTGTGGCCGTGATGGGCGCAGAGGGGGCTGCCAACATCGTGTACCGCAAAGACATCCAGAACAGCGCCAACCCCGAGTCCACCCGGGCAGAAAAAATCAAAGCTTACAAAGAAGCCTTTGACAACCCTTATGTGGCTGCTGCCAGAGGTTACATCGACGAGGTGATCATGATGGAAGACACCCGCCGCATGCTCATCGAAGGTTTCACCATGCTGGCAGCCAAAGAGGAAAGCAGACCTTATAAGAAGCACGGGAACATTCCGCTTTAAGGGTTTTTTGTCAGAGTTAGGCCTTTAGCCGAGAGCCGAGAGCCGAGAGCCGAGAGCATCGTACCAGACACCGAAAAAACCGCCAAATAAAATGTAGGGGCGAGGCATACCTCGCCCCTTTATCGCTTGAGCCAAAGCGTTTTTGAGCCCTCAGCCCTATGCCCTCAGCCCTCGGCCTTCCCCCACACCAGAGGACGCTCCAGAGGACCAAAGTGCACGGCCCCTTTCAGGTCCACAGAAACCCGGTCTTCTTCAAAATGCAGGGTGATGGTGGGTGTGAAGGGTGTCTGCACCAGACAGACCCGCACGCTGAAAGTGTCTTCTGAAATCCATCCGCCCTGAGCAGCAACAGGCCATGGTCCGAGGTCTTGCAAAATCCACATCATGTGCTGGAAAAGGTGACTTTCAGAGAACGCCCAGCCTTCAGCTTGAACTGGAATTTTTTGCAGGCCCAGTGTGTCTGTCCATTCCAGGGTGGTCTCTCCTGCTTGATGGCGCAGGGTCAGAGATGCAAGCCCCCAATCGTTCTTCTCGAAGGTGAACGTCTGGTTGAGGTGCCTCTGGTTCTCAAAAGGTGTGGTGTTTTCAGGACCTTTGAGGGTGAGGGCATCCAATTGTTGACCCAATGCAGCCTGTGTTTGTGGGTTTTCAGGCAGGGCCTCTGCTGAAAAGTGGGGCAAAAGTTCTTCCCAGATGGCATTCAGCATGCCTGCGGTGTTGACGGCTTCCCCAGCGGTCATGACCACCACTGCGTCCTGATCGGGCATCACCACACAGAATTGTCCGAAAGCCCCATCTGCACGGTACGTGTTGTGTCTGCAACGCCAGACCTGATAGCCATAGCCCTGATTCCAGTCGTTGTCCTGATCTTCTCCACTGGAAATCTGAGCAGCAGTCATCTCTGCAATCCAGCTTTCAGGGAGCAGTTGCTGACCTTCCCACTGGCCTTTTTGCAACATGAATTGCCCCCAGAGCGCGAGTTCTTCGGTTTGCAGGTACAGACCCCATCCAGCCACATTGAGCCCTTTCGGATCGGTTTCCCAGGTGCGGCTCTGGATGCCCAGAGGTTCGAACAATCTGGGGGTCAGGTATTCCACCAGCGTTTTGCGGGTTTTGCGTTGCAAAATCGCTCCGGCCAGGTAGGTGGCAGGCGTGTTGTACATGAAGGTGGTGCCGGGCTCAGCTTTGAAAGGCCAGCGCAAAATGTCTCTGGCCCAGTTGGCACTTCTGGGTTGGGGTTCACCGTCATGACCACTGGACATGGTCAGCAGGTCTTTGATGGTGAGTTTCTGCATTTTTTCAAGGTCGCCCTGAGGGTGGGTTTTCGGAAAGAAAGGCAGAACCAGATCACTGACTTTCAAACGGCCTTCCTGCACAGCAAACCCGATGGCGGTGGCGGTAAAACTCTTGCTCACCGAATACATCATGTGAGGCAGTTCTCTTTGGTAAGGGGTCCACCACCCCTCAGCAATCACATGTCCATGGCGCAAGACCATGACACTGTGCAGTTCATGGGCTTCAAGGCGGGTCAAAAAAGCAGAAATGGCAGCAGATGGGAGGCCCTGTGATTCTGGTGTGGCACGTTTCAATGCAGACATGGTTTCCACTGTACTGCCTTGGAGGTGAGCACCCATCGGCTGAAACACTTAAGGGGATGTCTCATGAGGAACAGGCTGTGGGTGCTCCTCATGTTTGGTGTTTAGCATGGGTGACATGCGCAAAGTGGTTCTTTTTTTGTTGATGGGGTCTCTGGCTTATGCACAGGTGCCCACCCCAAATCCCTTTCCTGCCTCATTTGAAGCCACCCTCAAGACCGAAACCTGCCAGAAATACCTGACCACCCTCGAAAAAACCGCCCCTGCCAGCATCGGTGTGGTGGGGAAAATGGGTGCCAGAGGGTGCCTTCAGAGCAAGAAAGAAGCAGATGGAGCTGTCAAAAAAGCCCTCTGGAATCAGGGCTTTGATGTGCAAGTGGACCAGTTTGACGCCAATGGAAGCTACTATCAGGTTTGGCAAAAAGTGGGAGGCAAGGATGGAATGCTGCTCCAGTTTTACTGGGACAAAGTGACTTCCACCATGCAGGTGTATTACATCCAGCTCTCTGAAATGCCTTCGGTGATGGAAGGAAGCCTGTTCAGGCCCCAGAACCAGATTCCCCTCAGTTTCACCCCACCCAGCGACAATCTGGTGTACAACACGTGGTCCATGGGCCGCTGTTTTGATCCGCAAGCCTTGCTGAAAAACGTGGTCACTGATCCAAAAGCCAAGGCGGAGTTGTTGGGCTCGGGGTGTCAGGCTTTTGAAACCAACAGGGAGCGCTTGCTGGATGCCATTTCCAAAATCAGCACCTACCAGACCGCCCTGTACGGAGGCAAAGACCAATTCACCTGGATTGGCACTTTGAAATCCGATCCCAATCGGTTGCTGTACCTGAACCTGCAACCTTATCCTGAGAATCCCAAAGTGATGGTGCTGGCATGGACCAGTTACAAGGTGGCTGTCCAAAAATAAATTGACAGGAACGGCACTTCACTGCTAAAATAAAGTTTGGTGGCCATGATGGGCTATTCAGGAGTCTCTTGAAAGAGCAGACACCACAATTCTAAGTCGCGTGCAACGGAGGGTAAGGGATTCTTACCCTCCTCCTAGCCTTGTTTAACCACGATGGGCTCTGAAGGGGCAAAGGGCACACAGGCACAAGTTTTCAGTCATAGACATGACAGGAGAGTGAATGACGAAACGCATCGAACGCTTCGGTGAGATCACTGAGGTCATCCCACTTCCCGAGCTGACGGAAGTTCAGATCACATCGTTTGATCAGTTCCTCCAGAAGGGCGTCAAAGCCCAGAGCCGTCAGAATGTCGGGTTGCAGGGCGCCTTCAAGGAAGTCTTCCCCATCGACGAGTCAGACAAGAACCGCGGTGGCGGTCTGGTTCTGGATTTCCTTGAGTACAACATCGGTGACGCCCCTTACAGCCCCGAAGAGTGCCGTGAAAAGGACCTGACGTATCAGGCCCCCCTGTACGCCAAACTGCAACTGATCCACAAAGACACCGGTCTGATCAAAGAAGACCAAGTCTTCCTGGGCGACCTGCCCCTGATGACTGTAGACGGTTCTTTCGTGATCAACGGTGCAGACCGTGTGGTGATTTCCCAGATTCACCGCAGTCCCGGCGTGTACTTCACCCCCATGTACCGTGGTGCCAAAAAGTACTACACCGGTGCCATCATCCCCATGCCCAAACGTGGACCTTGGATTGAAATTGAATTCAACAACCAAGACGTCCTCGAAATGAAAGTCAACAAGCGCAAATTCCCCGTCACCATGCTGCTGCGCGTGCTGGGAATGAACGATGAGAGCATCAAAGTGCTGCTCAACGAGTTCGGCGAAGTGGACCTCACCGACGACAAGAGCGCCGGAATGAACGCTGACGAAGCCCTGCTGCGTCTGTTCACCGTGCTGCGTCCCGGCGACCCACCCAAGCGCGACAAGGCCATTGCCTACCTGTACAGCCTGCTCGCCGATCCCAAGCGTTACGACCTCGGCGAACCCGGCCGTTTCAAAATGAACCGCAAACTGGGCCTGACCACCGAAGAGCGCACCCTGCTGGGCTTTGAAGATGGCAAGTTCACCGATGCCGGTCTGATCGACACCATCCGTTACCTTCTGGCCCTGCACAACGGTCTCGAAGAGTTCACCACCACCAGCGCAGATGCCGATGGCGTGGTCATCGAGAACAAAGTGCCTGTGGAAGAAGACGACATCGACCACCTCGGGAACCGCCGTGTGCGCACCGTGGGCGAACTGCTCGCAGACCAACTGCGTGTGGGTCTGGGAAGAATGGCCAGAGGCGTGCGCGAGCGCATGCTGCTCGGCAACCCCGACGCTGCCACCCCTGCCAAGCTGGTCAACAACCGTCCCATCGTTGCTGCAATGCGCGAATTCTTCGGACGCAGCCAGCTTTCACAGTTCAAAGACCAGACCAATCCCCTCGCAGAACTGCGTCACAAACGCCGTGTGTCTGCACTGGGTCCCGGCGGTCTGACCCGTGAACGCGCAGGCTTCGATGTGCGTGACGTGCACAGAACCCACTACGGTCGTGTGTGCCCCATCGAAACGCCTGAAGGTGCCAACATCGGTCTGATCTCCTCTCTGGCCTCCTTCTCCCGAGTCAACGCTCTGGGATTCATGGAAGCCCCTTACCGCAAAGTCATCGACGGCAAGGTCAGCGAGCAGGTCGAGTACATGACCGCCGACATCGAAGACCGTTACATCACCGCTCAGGCGAACACCCCCCTGAACGAGGACGGATCCTTCGCTGTGGACCGCGTGATCGCCCGCAAACGCGGTGACGTGGTGATCGTGCCTCCCGATGAAGTGGACTACATGGACGTGTCTCCCAAGCAGATCGTGTCCATCTCCACCTCATTGATTCCCTTCCTTGAGCACGACGACGCCAACCGCGCGCTCATGGGATCGAACATGCAGTCTCAGGCCGTGCCGCTCGTGCGCGCCCAGTCCCCCGATGTGGGCACCGGCGTGGAAGAGCGCGTGGTGCGCGACTCTGGCACCAGCGTGGTGTGCAACGTCAACGGACAGGTCACTTACGTGGACGCCACCCGTGTGGAAGTCACCCTGACCGAAGACCACCCCGAGCTGGGCATGAACAAAGGCAACGTCAAGACCTTTGACCTCGTGCGCTTCACCCGTTCCAACCAGGGCACCAACCTCGACCAGCGTCCCATCGTCAAAGTGGGCCAGCAGGTCAAGAAGGATCAAGTGCTTGCAGACGGTCCGGCTTCCGAGCTTGGACGTCTGGCTCTGGGCCACAACATCACCATCGCGATCATGCCTTTCGATGGATTCAACTTCGAAGACGCCATCTGCATCTCCGAAGCCCTGGTGCGCAAGGACTTCTACACCAGCGTGCACATCGAGAAAGACGAAATCGAGGCCCGCGACACCAAACTCGGTCCAGAGAAGATCACCCGCGACATTCCCGGTCTGAGTGAGGCCGCCCTGCGCGACCTCGACGAAGACGGCATTGTCCGCGTCGGTGCAGAAGTCAAACCCGGCGACATCCTCGTCGGCAAGACCAGCTTCAAAGGCGAGTCTGAACCCACCCCTGAAGAGCGACTCCTCCGCTCCATCTTCGGTGAAAAAGCCCGCGAAGTGAAAGACACCTCCCTGCGCGTGCGCTCGGGTGAAGGTGGAATCGTCGTGAAAACCGTGCGCTTCCGCCGTGGAGACGAAGGCGTCGACCTGAAACCCGGCGTGCGTGAAATGGTCCGTGTGTATGTGGCCCAGAAACGCCGCATGCAGGTGGGCGACAAGATGGCCAACCGCCACGGAAACAAAGGGGTTGTCTCCAAGATTCTGCCCCCCGAAGACATGCCCTACCTCGAAGACGGCACCCCCGTGGATCTGGTGTTCAACCCCCTCGGTGTGCCTTCCCGGATGAACCTCGGTCAGATTCTGGAAACCCACCTGGGTGAAGCTGCCCGTGTGATGGGCGTGAAGTTCGTAACCCCTGTGTTCGACTCCGCCACCGAAGACGACATCAAACGCATTCTCGAGCAGTCTGCCCGTCAGCGTCTGGACGCCCGCAAGGAAGCCGGACTGGGCATCGACAAGCGCGAACGCGAAGTGATCACCCGCGCCGGCAAACTCGGTGTGGTTGAGCGCATCACCGACCTCAGCGAAGAGACCTTCGACAAGGCCCAGGTGGCTCTGGCCCGCACCGGTAAGAGCGTGCTTTTCGACGGACGCACCGGGGAACCCATCAACGGTCCCGTGGTGGTCGGCACCATGTACGTGATGAAGCTCTACCACATGGTGGAAGACAAGATGCACGCCCGTTCCACTGGCCCCTACTCCCTCATCACCCAGCAACCCCTCGGTGGTAAGGCCCAGTTCGGCGGACAGCGTTTCGGGGAAATGGAAGTGTGGGCCCTCGAGGCTTACGGTGCCGCCCACACCCTTCAGGAGATGCTCACCATCAAGTCCGACGACATCGAAGGACGCGACGCCGCTTACCAGAGCATCGTCAAAGGTGAGGAAGTCACCAACACCAACGTCCCCGAGTCCTTCAAGGTGCTCGTGAAAGAGCTGCACTCCCTGTGCCTTGATGTGCAGGTGCTCGACGAAAGTGACAAGGACATCGACATCTTCGAAGGCATGATGCCCAGACGGTAAATCAACGGAACTGAAGGTGGGGGTTTTCACCCTCCCTTCAGGCCCAGAGAATCTTTCAGCAAGGAGATTCAGTGAAAGACTTCAAAAAAGTCAGAATTGCTCTGGCCAGCCCCGAGAAGATCAGAGATTGGTCTTTCGGCGAGGTCGAGAAACCTGAAACCATCAACTACCGCACCCTGCGCCCCGAGCGCGAAGGTCTGTTCGACGAGCGGATCTTTGGTCCCACCAAGGACTACGAGTGCGCCTGCGGTAAATACAAGCGCCAGCGCTACGAAGGCAAAGTCTGTGAACGGTGCGGAGTGGAAGTCACCAAGAGTGTCGTCCGCCGTTACCGCATGGGTCACATTGACCTTGCCACCCCCTGCGCCCACATCTGGTACGTCAAAGACACCCCTTCCAAAATTGGCACGCTGCTCGACCTGACCGCCAACCAACTGGAACAGGTGCTGTACTTCAGTAAGTTCATCGTGATTGACCCCCAGAACGCCATGCGCGATGGTCGCCCGCTCAAACGTGGTGAACTCCTGTCCGATGAGGAGTACCGTGAATTGCGTTACGGCCGTCAGGAAACCTACGGGATTTCCGCTGGCACCGAAGCCGAAGTGCGCGACGGCGAGTACGTGACCAAAGGTCAGGTGCTGGCTGGCAACGTGGTGAGCCGCATTGACGGTCTGGCCCAGTACCGCTTCCCCCGCCGCACCGAAATCCACTACCGCGAAAGCAAAGTGGCCCAGCTGAACCTGCCCGCAGGCAGCCTTGTGGAAATGGATGCTTTCCGTGCCGGTGAGATTCTGGCCGACCTGACCGCCGACTTCGAACTGAACGCCCCCGTGGCCGGTACCGCCTTCGTGACTGACCTCGGTGAGGACAGCGTTCTGATCGAAATCAAAGACGGCAACAACAAAGTGCTGTCCACCCTGTACGTGCCCCACGGTACCGAAGTGCTGGTGGCCCACGGCGAAATCGTCGAGGAAGGCACCATGCTGGCCAAAGCCGCCGCCGGGAAAACCCTGCGCACCAGCCGCGCCAGCAACCTGAGTGGCGTGGGCACCAAGAAAAAATCCGGCATCACCGAAGTGACCGTGAACTGGACCCGCATCGCCTCTTACGATGTGAAGCCCAGCATGCACTTCCTGGTCGGCGACGGCACCGAAGTGCTCTCTGGTCAGAAAGTGGTCGGGGCCATTGACGAGGAAGAAGAAATCTACGCCGAAGCAGACGGCACGGTGTACCTGCACCAGCCTGCTTCCATCGTGGTTTCCAAAGCCCGAGTTTACCCCTACAACGATGAACCCCTCGTGGTGAACGGTGACCGCGTGGCCCCCGGCGACGACCTCGCCGATGATGGCCGCGTCAAGAGTGAAATCTCGGGTCGCGTGGAAATCGATCTGGTGCGTCAACAGGTGCGCATCATCGAGTCCTACGACTTCACCGCCAAGATGGGTGCCGAAGCCATCAAGGAACTGCTGGACGATCTGGACCTCCCCACCCTGGAAGCCGAACTGGCCGAACAGATGAAGGACTCCAGCCGCCACAAGCGCGCCAAAGCCAGAAAACGTCTGGAAGTGGCCCGTTCCTTTGTCAGAAGCGGCAACAACCCCAGCTGGATGATTCTGGCCACCGTGCCGGTCATGCCCCCAGACCTGCGTCCCATGGTTCAAGTGGACGGCGGACGCTTTGCCACCTCCGACCTCAACGACCTGTACCGCCGTCTGATCAACAGAAACAACCGTCTGAAGAAGCTGATGCAGCAAGGCGCTCCAGACATGATCATCCGCAATGAGAAGCGCATGCTGCAAGAAGCTGTGGACGCGCTCATCGACAACGGACGCCGTGGCACCCCTGTGACCAACCCCGGCTCTGAACGTGCACTGCGCTCCCTCACCGACCTGCTGGGTGGTAAACAAGGCCGCTTCCGTCAGAACCTGCTGGGTAAGCGTGTGGACTACTCTGGCCGTTCCGTGATCGTGGTCGGTCCCCAGCTCCGTCTGCACCAGTGCGGTGTTCCCAAGCGTATGGCTCTGGAACTCTTCAAGCCCTTCCTGTTCAAGGTGCTCGAAGAGAAAGGTGAAGTCTCCAACATCAAGCAAGCCCGCAAGATGCTGGAACGTTACCGTGACACCCGAGACAGCGTGTGGGACGCCCTCGAAGAAGTCATCGAAGACAAAGTGGTGCTGCTGAACCGCGCCCCCACCCTGCACCGTCTGGGCATTCAGGCCTTCGAACCCGTGCTGGTGGAAGGCCAGTCCATCCAACTGCACCCTCTGGTCTGTGAAGCCTTCAACGCCGACTTCGACGGTGACCAGATGGCCATCCACGTGCCCCTGTCCGCTCAGGCTCAGGCAGAGGCCCGCATCCAGATGCTGTCTGCACACAACCTGCTCTCCCCTGCACACGGTGAACCCAACGTCAAACCTTCCCGGGACATCATTCTGGGGATCTTCACCCTGACCCAGATCCGCACCGACAACCTCGGTGCAGGCAGCGAATTCGATTCTCCTGCCGAGGCTCTGGAATCTCTGGAAGCTGGCCACATCAACCTCAACAGCCCCATCAAAGTGGCTGGCAAGGACACCAGTGCAGGCCGCATCAAGTACGTGTTCTCCAACCCCGAGGAAGCCCTCCACGCTGTGGAACGTGGCGAAATCGACATGCAGGACCACGTGCGCATCCGCTTCAAAGGCAAACTTGAGGAAACCACCGCTGGCCGCGTGTTCTTCTACAACATCGTTGCCGAAGCCGTTGCCGAAGACGGCACCACCGTTCCCGAGAACCTGATGAACATCCACACCGTCTACGAAAAAGACGCCCTGAAAGACATCATCGTGGATTCTTTCAAGCGCCTCGGTGTGGAGAAAACCGCCCGTCTGCTGGATGCCCTGAAAGACTCCGGTTTCAAACTGTCCACCACTTCCGGTGTGACCATCGGCATCGATGACGTGGTGATCCCCACCCAGAAAGCCGAAATCATTGCCGAGGCCGACGAGAAACTGGACGAAATCAACACCATGGCCGACATGGGCTTCCTCACCGAAGAGGAACGCTACAAGCAGGTCATCCAGCTCTGGAACGAAACCACGGACCGCGTGAAAAACGCCGTGTTCAAAAACTTCGAGCAGAACTACCCCTTCAACCCCCTGTGGATCATGTCCCAGTCCGGTGCCCGTGGTAACCCCCAGCAGATCCGTCAGCTGGCCGGGATGCGCGGTCTGATGGCAAGGCCAGACGGCAGCACCTACCCTGTGCCCATCAAAGCGTCTTTCCGTGAAGGTCTGACCGTTTTGGAATACTTCATCTCCACCCACGGTGCCCGTAAAGGGGGTGCAGACACCGCTCTGCGTACCGCCGACTCCGGTTACCTCACCCGTAAACTGGTGGACGTGGCCCACGAAGTGGTTGTGCGCGATGAAGACTGCGAAACCACCGACTACAGCGTGGTGGCCGTCGGTCACTACGATGACCGCTCTGGCAAGTGGACCCCCCGCAAGACCAGCGAGATCGAAACCAGCCTCTATGGCCGCACCCTTGCCATGGATCTGGATTCCTCCAACCTGAGCTTGCCCACCGGACACATGCTCTCTGTGGAAGACCTGAGAATCCTCGTGAAGAACACCGAGGAGATCAAAGAGGTCTACGTCCGCACCCCCCTCAACTGCCGTGTCAAGAGCGGTGTGTGCCAGAAGTGCTACGGTTACGACCTGTCTCAGGCCAAAACCGTGTCTCTGGGTGAGGCCGTCGGTGTGGTGGCCGCAGAGTCCATCGGTGAACCCGGTACCCAGCTCACCATGCGGACCTTCCACACCGGTGGTGTGGCAGGTGGAAGCGACATCACCCTGGGTCTTCCCCGTGTGATCGAACTGTTCGAAGGCCGCAAGCCCAAAGTCAAAGCTGTCCTCGCTGACCGCGATGGTGCCGTCCAGATTGTTGAAGAAGAAGACCGTTACCTGGTCAAAATCCAGGCCGACGACGAAGCCTTCAGCAGCAAGACCGCCATCAAGATCGACCGCGACCAGTACCGCATGATTGTGCGTGATGGTGACCGTGTCGAGGCCGGACAACCCCTCACCCGTGGTGCCATCAACCCCCACGAGTTGCTGGAATTCAAAGGCACCCAGGCCACCGAGCAATACCTCGTGGACGAAGTGCAGCGTGTGTACCGCAACCAGGGCGTGAAGGTGCACGACAAGCACATCGAAATCATCGTGCGCCAGATGCTGAAATTCGTGGAAGTCACCGACGGTGGAGACACCGACCTCCTCGAAGGCCAAGTGGTGGAACGTCAGGAAGTGGACGGCCTCAACGAGCGTCAGGAAGAGGGTCAAACCTCTGCAAGCTGGAAACCTGTGCTGCTCGGGATCACCAAGTCCAGCCTCTCCACCCAGAGCTGGCTCTCCGCTGCAAGCTTCCAGCACACCACCCACGTGCTCACCGAAGCTTCCATCGCAGGTCGCGTGGACGAACTGATCGGTCTGAAGGAAAACGTGATCCTCGGAAAACTGATTCCTGCCGGTACCGGCCTCGATCTGGTGCGCAAGCTGCAAATTGCAGATGCCCGTACCCTCGAACGTTACGCCAAACCCAGCGTGGAACAGGAAAGGGCACCTTCCAACCGCTCTGACTCTGGCATCCAGCCCGGCCTTGCCGACTGAGCCAACCCCTCAAGATCAAATCCTCCCCAAATGGGGAGGATTTTTGCTTTTGGCCCTTCAGAACAGCATTCTGATGGTTTTTTGTTTGAGCATCACGCCAATATCAGTCCAGCATCAATCCAGAGTGACTTCGGTTTTTTGTTCGCCTTCTTTGCCAGAGACTTTGCAGGTGGCTTTGCGGCTCTCTCCCTGTTGTTTGACGGTGTAAATGCCTGTATAAGTGGTGCTCTCTCCAACGGTCAGGCTGGTCTCGGAGTCTCTGGTGACTTCTGCATCTTCAGAAGTCTGCTGCTGGATGGCAGCAATGCACAGTTGCTCGGTGGCACTGGACTGGGTTTCGCCATTGGATTCTTTGATGGTGCAGCCTGTGGTGAGCATCAAAACGGACAAAAAGGGCAACAGAAAAGGTTTCAACATGACAGGCAGTATAACAAGGGGTGTCAAAGCCATCCAGAGAAAAGTTCAGGCAGGTCCAAGCCTCTGTTTTGTGTGATGGGTAAGATTTCGGTAACTGCTGGACCTCTAGACTGAAAACATCATGGAACTGCATCAGATCGCATGGGAACAACTTGCTGGCTTTGCCTTGCAGCATGGTGAAACCGTGCCTTGCAAGCTGGACAAAACCCGTGCCATTTCCCTCTACGACGAGGCCATTGTGCGGTTCAGCAAGAATGGGTTCCGTGTGGGCAGTGCTTATCTGAATGCCATCCGTTCTTTTGAGATTGCTGGAAACCTGCAATTCCATTGTCGTGGGCCATTCCGGCTGGGCGGATGGAACACCGATTCCACCTTCACCATACAACTGGTGGACGATGATGGAGACATCATCTCAGACATGTTGCAATTGGGTCGACAGTTGCTGGGAGAGACCCTCGCTCCAGTGGGTTTCGGCTCTCTGAACATGGAAAACTATTTGCACCTGAATCCCGACCTCACCCCATTTGCTTATGGGCTGGAGGTCTTTGATGCTTTCATGGACAGCCAGTCTGCCATTTACAGCATGACGGGCTTTCAAGGTGAATACGTGTTCAGACGGTGGGGATGGGATGTGCTGGACTCTCTGGAACGTTTTGTGCAGGGAGACATGCTGTGGGTGACTGCTCCTGAGCATCACGTGTACTACGGTTAATCTTTTGCTCATGGATGCTCATTTTCGCTGAAATCGCTTTCAGGTTTGGTGTAATCTGAGACGAGGTTCACGTGAAGATACTGCAAACCATTCCTCTGGAAAGGATCAATGACCCGGTGATGGCCATGGCGGTGTTCATGCAGCAAAAGCTGGACCTGGACATCCTCCAAATCACTGAAAATGAAGTCCATCTGGGCAGCAATGTCCGCAAGCAACACATGTACTCCCTCAAGAGTTCTTTCCACAATCAGGTGTTGTTCATCTGGATTCACCACTACAGGTCTGACCTATCGGGAGAAGAATTCCTCAGTTCAGCCATTTACCTGCCAGAGTTCGGTGAAGCCCTGCGCAGCAATGTGTTGATCCAGTTCATCCAGCAACAAACCCAGCTGCAATTCCATGAGTACAGCGAGGCCCTGAAAAAAATCACAGACATTGTGCAGGAGTATGTGCACACAGACCAACCTCACCTGTACATCACCCGCAGAACCCTGGTGAGCTTGATCATGGCCATCCATTATGAAAACCACCATGACTTCCGTGGTCGTTTCGAAGAAATCATTGATCAGGACATCATTGACCTGTATGAAAACAAGTTGTACTTCAAGTACCACATCGAAGACATGCAAAACATGGTGCAGCTTTTTGATGACCATGCCCTGCCAGGACCCCTGAAAAACCTGTACATCCTGTTTGATCTGAAACCCTATTGATTTCAGTGCTCAAAAATCGACATGGGGTTCAGCCCCTCTGGTTTTTCATGTTAGGCTGAACCCCATGAAAACGGCTTTTGTTGGTCTGGGTGCCATGGGATATCCCATGGCAGGACACCTGAACACACATTTCAAAACCCTGGTTTGGAACCGCACAGCAGAAAAAGCCCATCAGCACAGCAATGAATTTGGAACAGTTGTGCTGGATGGTTTTGCCATGCTGCAGGATGTGGACGTGCTGTTCACCTGCTTGCCCACCACCCGAGAAGTCATCGAAGTCCTTGAACAGGTCTTGCCTTACCTGAAGAAAGGCGGCCTGTGGATCGATTGCACCTCTGGAGATCCGGTCAAGAGTCTGGAAGTGGCACAAAGGCTTCAAGCGGCAGAAGTCACTTATCTGGATGCACCTGTCAGCGGAGGCACAACAGGAGCCATTCAGGGCACCCTGAGTGTCATGGTGGGTGGTCCCAGAGCAGAGATTGAACGGGCACAACCTGTTTTGCAATCCTTTGCCTCCAAAGTGGTCCATGTGGGCGAGGTGGGCTCAGGCCATGCGGTGAAGGCCGTCAACAACATGCTGCTGGCCATCAACTTGCTTTCTGCAGGAGAGGGGCTGGTCGCTCTGGCCAAACTGGGCGTGAATCTGGAAGCGGCTCTGGAAGTGATCAATGTCAGCAGTGGGCGCAGCAACGCCACCCAGAACCTGATTCCCCAGAGGGTCCTGACCCGTGAATTTCCAGCCACATTTGCACTGGGATTGCTTGCCAAAGATGCTGGAATTGCTCTGGATGTGGCCCGTTCCTCGGGGGCTTCCACTCCCCTGTTCGCCCTCACAGAAAGCCTGTACAAGGCTGCCAGAGACACCGTGGGAGCAGCAGAAGACCACACCGCTGTGGTGAAGATGCTTGAAACGTGGAATGGTGTGGTTTTGAAATAACCTCTACACAGGTTACAAAAAGTGTTTTGCTGTAACGAGCAAAACACTTTTTGTGTTTTTTTGTGTTTGGTGCTCAGCGTTTCTCTGGCATGCCAATGGGCACACTCTGGAGCACCCGGTTGGCAATCACTTCCATGGCCTGTTCCACATTGCGGTCCTGTCCATCCGATTGCAGGATGGGCACCCCTGTTTTGGTGGCGAGTCCCATGATGTAATCCTGCAAAGACCGGATTTCCTGAAAGTGGTTGAGGTAGCGCTGTTTGGGCCTGAGCTGGTGGGTCTCCTGATCGCGGCTGTAAAAGCGTGAACGGTGGGTGTCCTCGTCTGGCAGGGCCATCAGCATGGGAATGAACAGGGCTCCGGGCTCCTGAATCATGCCAAAATAGCCCGGTACAATGTGCACCCCTTCCAGCACGATGCTGGTGTTCTCTTTGATGGCCCTCTGGATGATCGCATGGATCCCGAGGCTGACCTGTTGCACCTGTTCACGGAACCCTTGCAGCAACTGTTCTTCGGTGGGCAGTTCGCGGTCATCGTCTGGTCCGAGCAGGCTCTGCCATGCCTCGAAGGTGCTGGCATGCAGGGTGGGGGTCAGTTGAGGGCTGATCATGGCCCGCATCACTTCACGAATGGAGTCGGTGGAGACCACCCGCGTGATCCCCAGACGATAGGCAATCTCGGCAGCGATGTAACTCTTGCCTGTTCCCGAAACCCCTCCGACCAGCACCACCAGTGGTCTCTCGGGGTTGCGGATCACGCGCATCAGGCGGTACCTGAGGGCAATGTCTTCTCCAACTTCGCGGATCAATGCCTGTTCCACTTCGTTGCGAATCTGGGCACGGGTCACGCTCTTGAGACCCAATTCGCGGAGTTGCAGTTCAGAGTCTCTGGAGATGCGGTGGGCCACCAGAGAGGTGAGCCCTGTCGCAAGCAAGGACTGGGCCAGAATACCCTTGGAGAAGGGATACATCAGGCCACTGGGATCCTGAACCATCAGGGCACCTGTAGAGTGGTAGCGCTCACGGTAAGAAGAGCGTCCAGCTGTGCCCACAGTCTCTTCCAAAACCTCTTCGGTGATGGCTTCGATTTCCTGCGAGGAAATTTCTTCCACGCCCTTCATGCGCAGCCTGCGGTCCACCTCTTTGGCGGTTTCGTAAGCCTGCTTGGGGGTCAGGCGGGCCACTTCAAGGCTGCGGGCCAGAATGCCTCTGGAGAAAGGCAACTTGAGCCCTCCCTCATCCTGCACGGTGATGTCCGTAAAGGTAGGAATCTGGTGGGTGAAATCATCTGCAATCTTCTTCCCGAGCCGCTTGCGGGTGAAGGCTGTCACGATGTCTTTGAGTTCCTCGGGGGTGACGTTGCGCTTTTTCTTGTTGCGGATGTGTTGTTCCACACTGCGGGCGATGGCGGTGGCGGCGTCCTGATCAATGCCCACGTTCAGCAACGACTCCACCACAAGTCCTTTGGAGAAAGGCCACTGGTGTTTTCCGCTGCTGATGAAGATCTTTCGCATTGCCTGATGTCCTTGAAAGTGGATTAGACCTGAATTCTACCTCAATTGGAGAAGCTGCACCTGAAGAAAACAAAACCAGAGGAGACATCCTCCTCTGGCAAGGGTTGTGGGCATCTGCCCTGAACCTTCAGCGTTTGAAAACCCCATCCAGCATCATGGCCAGAGATTTTCTCAATTCCTGTTCGAGATCACCTTCGGAGTTGTAGGCGCTCCAGCGCAAAGCCACCATCAGGAAAGTGTCGGCAATCAGGTTGCACATGCGCTCCAGCGACAGGTCGTCTCTGAGGCGTCCTTGCTCTTTGAGGGGACGCAAGCACATCTCGATGACTTTGGAGAGGGGCAGGGCCTGATAAGCCGTTCTGGCACGGTCAGGGTCTGGATTCAGCACTTCGTAAGCCAGAGGGGGAAACAAATCTTTGTCTTTGCTGCAGAACTGGGCCAGTTGTTTGAAGATTTCTTGCAGCACCTGCTCTGGAGAAACCCCGTTTTGCAGTTGTCTCTCGGCCTGGTCTGCAAGGGTGTCTACAAGTTCTGCTCCGAAGTCCAGCAGAACGGCTTCTTTGTAGGGGTAGTAGTTGAAGAAGGTGCCTCGGGAAACGTGTGCGCCTTTTGCAATGTCCGTGGCGGTGGTCTGTTGAAACCCGTTGCGTTTGAACAGGTCTATGGCAACGGCGTAAATGCGGTTACGGCGTCGTTCTTTCTGGCGTTCCCGTAAGGTGATCGGCTCCATGACAAGAATTGTAGCGTGTCTGCTTTTTGATGAAAATCGCGTGCTCTAGCTCAGATGTCTAACCGACCATCAAAAAGGGTACGGTTTCAAGGGCATTTTTCGTGGCTGTGGGGATTTTTTGGTTTGAGTTCAAGAAAACACCCGGTTCAATTCGTATAGACATTTTTAGACCGTGGAGTCTAAATTTAGACTGTGACTTCAAACCCCGAACATCCAAAGCTGAAATTATGTATCACAAGTTTTTGAATTGAGTCAAAAACGGTGCCGTTCCATCAACACAGAATCAAATTCATCCAATGGCGCACATGCCCCTCATCTGCAGGATTGCGTTTCCATGCAGACAAAGCAGACCAGAGGTTAACGAAACCCACATAATGGCAGGCTGCGCGGTACCTGTCTTTGAACTCTGGAATGGACACCGTCACCCCCTCACGCACCAGAGCCCGACGGTAAGGCGCAGTGCTCTCAAAGGTGGGCATGTGTGGAGGCAAATCCATGTAAAAAGAACCCCATCTGGCCTGCTCCCAGTCCAGAATGAAGACCTGTTTTTCGGGGGTGATCAAGACGTTGGGAGGGCACAGGTCATTGTGAATCAGGGTCAAGCTCCGAAAATCCTGATTCAAACTGGCCACCTCAATGAGCATTTTGTCTGCAGCAGACTCGATTCTGGGAATCAATGGACCAAAGGTGCGCCTGAACTCTGGCATCTCCAAAGCTTTCTGCCAGGGTGTTCTCCACCATTTCTCAAGGCTCTGATTCAAGAATTCCCAGTCCACCTTGGGCAACCATCCCAATTCATGTTCTTTTTTGAGGTTGCGGGCGTGGATGGCGGCCAGAGCAGCCGCTTCATTGCGTTGCACTTCCTCATCGATGTAAGACATCACATCAGGGCGATGCTCACCTTTGATGTCCTGCATGGCAATCTGCATGGGCAGCAGGCTTTCCAGATCCTGACTGTAACTCCAGGGCACAGCCTGACGCTGCAAATGCAGTCGGTGAAGCACCCGCCTCTCAATGACTGTGGCAGCCTTGGTGACCAACGTGATGGATTTCTGCCCCTGAGGTGTCACTTTGAACCGACCCACAGTGGCTCCAGAGCGTCCCTGCATGATCGCCAATTCTTCCAATTTGGCAACAGGAATGTTGGGAACCAGAATGCTGGTGGCTTCGGTCAAGAGTTGCACGGTCGGGTCGGGGATCATGGCTCTCACCATCCTAAACGCTCGGTTTCAGCAATAACAACCCCTTGATGGTGGTCAAATTCATGTCAATCCATGCAAGAACACCAAAAAACAGAACCCTGCGGTCCTGTTCTGCTGCGTTTATCAGTGAAACAGGAGGATTCAGGTGAATCCTCCTGTTTCAAAAAACCCTTTCCAGAGAGACATCCTTTTGTTCTTCTGTCAAATGCTATAAACGGTGCAACACCTGTTCAGTCGGCGCTCATGGCATGACCCGAGTATTGCAACTGGTGCAACTTGGCGTAGTAACCGCCTCTGGCCAGAAGCTCTTTGTGGCTGCCCTGTTCCACAATTTTGCCTTTGCGCATCACCACAATCCGGTCACAGTGCTCAATGGTGGACAGGCGGTGGGCAATGATGATGCTGGTGCGCCCATGCATCAGTTTGGTCAGTGAGTCCTGAATCAAGAGCTCGGTTTCGGTGTCCACACTGGCGGTGGCTTCGTCCAGAACCAGCAAAATGTCGGGGTTCTGAATCAGGGCACGGGCAAAGGCCAGCAGTTGCTTCTGCCCCGTAGAGAGGGTGGCCCCGCGTTCACGCACTTCGCTCTGGTAGCCATCTGGCAGCGTCATGATGAATTCGTGTACCCCAACGTATTTGCAGGCGTTCACGATGCGCTCCATGGGGATGCTCTCGTTGCCCAGACGCAGGTTGCTTTCGATGGTTCCAGCGAACAGGAACACATCCTGCAACACCACCCCGATGTGTTTCCTCAGGCTGTGCTGGCTGTACTCGCGCACATCGATGCCATCCACTTTCACGCTGCCCCTCTGGATGTCGTAAAAACGGGACACCAGAGAAATGATGCTGGTCTTCCCTGCTCCGGTGGCCCCCACCAGAGCGACACTTTCACCGGGCTTGATGTGCAAATCAATGCCCCTCAAAATCCAGCGGTCGTCTTTCTCTGGGCTGTCTGCTGGGGTCTGGCTGTCATAGGCAAACCAGACATTCTCGAATTTCACTTCGCCTTTGAAGCCGTCCACGGTTTTGGGGTTGGCAGGATCTTTGATTTCTTCATCGGTGTCCAACACTCCAAAAATGCGCTCTGCACTGGCCATGGCCATCTGCATGTTGGTGAACACATCCGCCAGGTCCTGAATCGGCTGGAAAAGTTGGGTGATCCATGCCGTAAATGCAATCAAGAGGCCCAGAGTGATGCCCTGCCCTTCCAAGATTTCACGGCCACCATACCAGATCACCATGGCCATGGCCACGTTGGACAACAAAGAAACTGTGGGCATGTACAGGGAGAACCAGCGCACGTTTTCCAGCATTCCACCCAGAAAAGCCCGGTTGGCAAGGTCAAATTTGGACTGGTTGCGCCCTTCACGGTTGAACAGTTGCACGGTGAGCATCCCGGTGATGTTCTCGTTCAGTTGGGTGTTCACAATGGCCTGTTTGATGCGCACATCTCTGGAAGAAATCCGCATTTTGTTGCGAAAGAAGGTGGAAGCCCAGAACAGGAAAGGCAGCACCGTAAAAGACACCAGAGCCAGTTTCCAGCTCAGGGAGAGCATGATCACCACATAAGCCAGAATCAGCAAGGAGGAGGTCACCAGAGAGGACAAACCGTTGGTGATGAACTGGTTGATGGCGTCCACATCACTGGTCACACGGGTGATCAATCGGCCCACTGGGTTCTTGTCAAAATACCCGAGGTGCAGCCTCTGGAGTTTGCCAAAGATGTCACTGCGGATGTCATACAGCACGTGCTGACCAATCCAGTTCAGTGCATAAGTGAAGCCATATTTGAAAAGAAATTCAAAGACCTTCAGGCCCAGATACAGCAGGCCAATTTGCACCACACCACGGTAAAGGGCCTCTTCGGTGCTGCCCACATTCCCACAGTTGGCAGAGTGGGTGGGGGCCAGATAGCAGTCGATGGCGTTTCTCTGGAGCACCCCGAAATAGGGTTGCAAGGCAGCCATCAACACGGCTGCAACCATGGTGAACCCCACCAGATAACGGTAAGGCTTCAGGTAAGTGAAAATCCGTTTGGCCAATTCCCAGTCAAAAGCCTTGGTTCCTGCATCATCAGGCTGGGTCATGCATTTACCTCTTTGTCGTTTTCCAGATCACTGGCCAGAGATTGCAGGCGTTCCAGTTCGGCGTACTCGCCTCCCAGAGACACCAGTTCTTCGTGGCTGCCCTGCTCGATGATTTCACCGTTCTGGAGCAAAATGATGTGGTCGGCGTGCCTGAGGGTGGACACCCGGTGACTGACCAGCATCACGGTTCTTCCGGGCATGACTTTCTTCAGGCCACTCAGGATGCGGGCTTCGGTTTCGGTGTCCACGGCGCTCATGCTGTCGTCCAGAATCAGCACTTCAGGCTCACGGGCAATCGCACGGGCCAGAGCGGTCCTTTGCTTCTGGCCCCCACTGAGCGAAACACCACGCTCACCAATTTCAGTGTCAAAGCCTTTGGGAAAGCCCTCAATGTCATGGGTGAGGCCTGCAATGTCGGTGGCCCAGCGCACCTTCTCCATGTCGATAATGGGTTCGGCTTTCTCTGGAGCAGCAGATTTCAGGACCGACACACCTACAGGAATCTCGGGGTAGTTGCTGGTGTTGACCCCAAAAGCCACGTTCTGTGCAATCGTTTCACTGAACAGGAACGGCTCCTGAGGCACCACCCCAATGTGGGAACGCAGCACCTGCAAGGGAATCCGCTTGATGGGCACCCCATCAATCAGCACTTCACCTTCGGTGGCGTCAATCAGGCGGGTCACCAGTTGCATCAGGATGGTCTTGCCTGATCCAGTGGCCCCGGTGATCCCGAGGGTTTGCCCCGCAGCAATTTTCAGATTGAGGTTTTTCAGGATGGTACGGTTGCCATACCTCACGGTCACATCACGGAACTCGATGTCCCCTTTGAGGGTGGTGATGCTCTGGTCTGCCGCATCGTCTTTGATCTCGGGTTTGGCTTCCATGAGTTCAAGCAGACGCTCCCATGAACTGGCACCCCTCTGGGAGATGGTCAGGATCATGCCCGCAGCCATGATGGGCCAGGTGAAGCGCTCCAAGGTCATGGTGAACTGGGTGAACTCCCCGAGGGTCAGTTGCCCCCTCAGGATCATTTGCCCACCGTAAATCAGGACCAGCACGTAAGCGATGCCCATCAACATGCTCAGAAAAGCCCACAGGGGACCTTCCAGCATGGTGACTTTCAGGTTGCGCTTGATCAGTTCGTCATTCAGGGCCTGATATTCTCTGATTTCGGTGTCTTCGATGGCGTAACCTTTGACCACCCGCACACCAGAGAAGTTTTCCTGTGCCTTGGCACTGATCAGAGAAGACTGTTCCTGTGCTTTCACATACCGCTTGGCAATCAGGCGCATCAAGAGGGCCAGCACAAGGATCATGATGGGAATCACGGTCAGGACCAACCACGTCAATTTGGCCGAAATGCTGAACATCACCACCAGAGATGCTGCAAACACCGAAATCACCGAAGCCCCCTGAAAAGCACCAAACCCGAGCATTTCACGTACAGCGCTCAGGTCAGCGGTCAGGCGGTTCATGATGTCTCCGGTGCGGCTCCGGTCAAAGAAACTTTTGTCGAGGTGGGTCATGTTGGCAAAAATGTCCCGGCGGATCTCGTAGTCGATCTGTCGGCTTGCCACCACCAATTGCCTGCGCACCAGAAGCATCAGACCGCCTGAGACCAGCACCGATCCGATGATGCCTGCGGCATACATCCAGAGGTTGGGCAGGGCCTGCTGGTTTTTGAAGGCGGCACTGATCGAATCAATGGCCAGTCGGACCACATAAGGGCCAAGCAACACGGCCACGTTCGACACCAGCACCGCCAGAACGCCGATCACGTACTGGCGCATGTGATTTCGCAAGTACGGAGCGAGCTTCTTCAAATGGTTCACTGTTCACCTCAGGGAAAAGAGCGTCCCGCACTTCGAATTCGGGACATTGTCAAGGGGGTTTAAAAGCCTATCATGGCCCATGTGCGGTCAGTCTAATCCTTTTGACGTAAAAGAAACATAGAACGAATGACATATTTGCAAGTAAGCAGGTCGGTATAATCATGCACAGGAATGGGGTTTTGGACGTGTTTTTCAAAGCCGAGGGCCGAGAGCAAAGGGCCGAGGGCATGTGAAGCTTCGGCCCATGCCTTGAATGATCCACACATGGATCTTGGACAGTGATTTGTTTGTTGCTCTCGGCCCTCGGCCTCCTGAAAGGAGTCACCATGAAAGTCGGAATTGTGGGAACAGGATTTGTGGGTGCAGCGGCAGCCTATGCCCTGACCCTGAGGGGAAGCTGCACCGAACTGGTGCTCACTGACATCAACGCCAAAAAAGCCCTCGCTGAAGCCGAAGACATCCAGCACGCCACACCCTTCACCCATCCAGTGCGGGTGACCGCAGGCAAATATGAGGATCTGGAAGGGGCCAAAGTGGTGATCCTGACGGCAGGGGTCAACCAGAAACCCGGCGAGACCCGCCTGCAACTCCTCGAACGAAATGTCAACATCTTTTCGGAGATGGTGCCTCAGGTCGTTCAGGCAGCCCCAGAGGCCATCTTGATCGTGGCCACCAATCCTGTGGATGTCCTGACAGCCATCACCGCAAAAATTGCAGGGTTGCCAGAGGGGAGGGTTTTGGGCTCAGGGACCACACTGGACACCGCACGGTTTCGGGCTCTGGTGGGGCAGCATGTCGGGATTGATCCGCAACATGTGCATGCTTTTGTTCTGGGAGAGCATGGAGACAGTGAAGTGCTGGCATGGTCAAGCGCCAGCATCTCTGGCATTCCCATCGGAGAATACTGCGTTCAGAGAGGCATCCAGTGGGACGATGCCATCAAGTCCAGCATCGATGAGAAAGTGCGCAAAGCCGCTTACACCATCATTGAAGGCAAAGGCGCGACCTATTACGGCATCGGTGCGGCTCTGGCCCGCATCACCGAAGTGATCACACGGGATGCAAGGGCCATTCTTTCTGTGACTGCCCCTGACAGTGAAGGTCTGGCTTACGCCCTTCCCCGAATTGTGGGCGGAGATGGAATCAAGGAAACCCTTGAGGTTCCCCTCAGCACCCGAGAGGCTTTGCAACTGTCCAGAAGTGTGGAGGTTTTGCGTGAAGCCACCCGTTCTGCAATGGACCATCTTTATGCTTGAACTCAGTACAAAAAACACCGAAATTTCTAATCCAAACAATCATTCTTCTCGGGTTGACCATGTCAAGGGTGGGGTGAAAAAGTGACCCGCCCCCATGTTGCTTGACACCCCTATGGTGGTATGCTACTATTCCTCCTCGGAAAGCGCATCAGCGAATTCCAAGCCCAAAGGAACGGTCGCCACCCTAGCTCAACTGGTAGAGCACCCGACTTGTAATCGGAAGGTTGTCGGTTCAATTCCGATGGGTGGCTCCAAACTTTCAAAGGGTTTGTAGTGTAGGATAAGTGTGGTATAAAACTCGGGTAGGTAGCCAAGCGGCCAAAGGCATCAGACTGTAAATCTGACGGGTTTCCCCTTCGCTGGTTCGAATCCAGCCCTGCCCACCAGGAACGCTCGTGTAGCTCAGTGGTAGAGCACTCCCTTGGTAAGGGAGAGGTCGTCGGTTCAATCCCGACCACGAGCTCCAAAAATTTTGGTTCGATGAGGGGGTCCGTGAAAAGCGGACCACATCATCATGATATATAGGAGGAAATTAGCATGGCTAAAGGCACGTTTGAACGCACCAAGCCCCACGTGAACGTGGGAACCATTGGTCACGTGGACCACGGTAAAACCACCCTCACCGCCGCGATCACCTTTACCGCAGCAGCTGCCGATCCCACCATCGAAAAGCTCGCCTACGACCAGATCGACAAGGCACCTGAGGAAAAGGCCCGTGGCATCACCATCAACACCGCCCACGTGGAGTACAACACCCCTTCCCGCCACTACTCCCACGTGGACTGCCCCGGTCACGCTGACTACGTCAAAAACATGATCACCGGAGCTGCCCAAATGGACGGCGCCATCCTCGTGGTCTC